>JAUILJ010000400.1 GCA_030433055.1 Polyangia bacterium | reverse complement strand
CAGGATCAGCCACGCGTAGGGGGTCATTGCTTGCCAGGTGCTTGGTTCCTCGGGGATCGCATCGAGACCGACGCCCAAGCCCGCGCCCACGCTCGCTCCGCCCGCTAGCGCGTCCGGCTGACCCTGCATCGCGCCGACTCCGACCAGGGTCGCGACCGCGACCGCCGCGAATGGGCGCCACGTGGTCGAGATGGGGGTCAGCCAGGCCTCGATCCACGACACCTTGTCGCCGAAGGACTCGGCCAACGAGAGCACCAGAAACACGATGCCTAGCGTCAACAGCACGCTCGGCGGCGCCAAGCCGTGGAGCCCGGAGTGCAAATGGGGATCCATCAGCCAGGACGGAACCGAGTCCGCCTGGGCGATCAAACACAGCAGCGCCAGGGGCAACCACGGGTTCTTTCCCGCCGCTGCGCTGCCCGAGATGGCCGTGACCAACGACGACGGCAGGTACCCCACGACGCCAGGCTGCCACAGTCGATCCGCAACATCTATGCTGCAACGAATGCACCCACCGGGTGGGAAGAGCGGCGACCTCGACCTCCATCGGATCGCCGCGCGATCGCCGCGTTTCCGGGGCTGGTCAGCATTTCGCTGCGCGAATCTGAGCACCCAATCCGGCGTGTCGACCGCGATTCGCGTGCAAACGGCGGCGCTGCGCTATAAAGGAGGCGGGGCCAAGACCAGTTGTCGTTGCGCGACTGGGGCTCTAGGCACATCTGCCGGGGGAACACGATTCGCTCCGGCGACAGCCGCCACCGCCTTCGCTTAATCAGCCCGTCAGGGCCTTCACGTCGCTTCGGTTGCAGCCACCTCGGGTGGCCACGACCACCAGACTCCGGACACTTCATGTCGACACCCAGAGAGGTCAAAGTAGGGCTCTTCGTCTTGGCCGGCTTGATCGTGTCGGGAGTGGTCGTCTTCATGATCGGTGACGAGCGCGGGCTGTTCAAGGCGACGGATCCGTACTCGGCACGCTTCAGCGACGTGCAAGGTTTGAAGCGCGGCTCCCCCGTTCGCATGGGAGGCCTCGACATCGGGACCATCACCGAGGTGGGCTACCCGGAGGATCCGTCGGACCCGCGCCCTTACGTCCGCATGAGCATTCATCGCGAGCAGGGCGCTCGTATCCGTGACAACAGCGTCGCGACCATCGAAAACCGCGGCCTGCTCGGGGACAAGATGGTTCAGATCACGCCTGGAGACATGGCCGTGCCCGCCGTTCCGGTTGGGGGAGAGGTGCCCAGTAAAGATCCGCAAGATCTCGCGGACATGCTGAAAAAGGTCACGTCGATCGGGGAGAAAGCCGAAGGCGTGATGACGAACCTCGAGCGCACGACCGGTACCCTCGCGGAACCTAAATTCCAGGAGGATTTGAAGACTGGCGTGAAGTCGCTGTCTGGCATCCTGGAGAGCGTCGACAAGAAAGAGGGCTACATCGGCAAGCTGATGAGCGATCCGGAGGAGAGCGCCAAGATCTCCCGCACCCTCAGTAATCTGGAGCGCACCACGGCGAACTTGGATCGCCTGGTCAGTGGCTTGAACGCTGCGGTGCACCGGGTGAACCACGGCCCTGGCTTGGTGCACGAGCTGGTTTACGGCGAAGCTCCCCCCCAAACCCTCAACAAGTTCGGCGACGCGGCGGGTGAGGTGGCGCTGGCGCTCAAAGGCATCCGCGAGGGCAATGGGATGGCCCACAGCCTGCTCTACGGCGGAGAGGGTGAAGAGGCGGACGCCGTGAAGAACATCAACGCCATGAGCGCTGATCTACGCAAGGTCGTCGCAGATCTGCGAGCCGGTCGCGGCACGCTGGGTGCGTTGCTGGTCGATCCATCCGTCTACGAAGATCTGAAGATGCTGCTCGGCAACGTGCAGCGAAATCAGGTGCTCCGGGCGCTGGTGCGCTACTCGATCCGACAGGACGAGGCGTCTCCCAGCGTGAAGAACCCCGATGGAAAGCAGCCCAAGGCGCCAGCCGCGGCGGCGTCGGGCAAGGAGTCGGGGCCGAAGCCGCCTGCACAGGCCGCGCCCAAGCCGGCCCTCAAGCCGCCCACCACCGGTCGGCGGTTCGTCGCCCCCGCGGCGCCCTGAGCCGCCATCGCCCGCGGGGGGAGCCCGAGGTTGGCCTGGAATGCCAGCAACTTCGCCGCCTTGCGCGGCCCAAGCTTGCGCGCCTCGGGAATATCCAAGGCCTCCCAACCCCTTTAGGCTCTGGCACGTAAGTACTCTGGGTCCGTCCCCGCCAGAGCCGTGCCCTGGCCCAACAGGGCCATACATCCAGTCTATACTCCCGGTCGCTCATGAGAATCTTCCAACGCCTGGGCAAGACCCTGCTCATCCTCAGTGTCTTCGCCGTCTCGACTTTCTTCGCTCTGCGCTACGGAACCGGTGGGTTGTGGCGGGGACTCGAAGCCGCTCATGCAGTCACCGCTCCGGGCCAGCCGAAGGTTCCATATGACCTGACCCAGCTGGTGGCGGTCAACGAGACGCTCAAGACGATTCGGGACAAGTACGTCGAGCCCAAGCGCGTCGAGCCGCGGCTGATGTTCGTCAGCGCCCTGGATGAGATCCAGAAAGAGGTGGCGCAGGTCATCGTGCTCCACGACGAGAAGTCTCCCACCGTCAAGGTGCGGGTCGGCACCGAGGAGAAGGAGTTCCGCGTCGACAACGTGCAGGGTCCCTGGGACGTTTCCGCGCGGCTTCGTGAAGTGTTCGCCTTCTTGCAGGCTAACCTCAAAGACACCGAAGTGGACCTGAGGGAGATCGAGTACGCCGCGTGCAACGGCATGCTCTCGACGCTGGACCCCCACAGCGTCTTCATGAGCCCCGAGGGCTATCGTGAGATGAACCTGTCAACGTCGGGGCACTTCGGTGGCCTGGGCATCGTCATCTCGATCCGCGATCAGACGCTGACCGTGATGCGTCCGATGGCTGACACGCCCGCCGGGCGCGCCAACTTGCGGCGCCTCGACCGCATCATGAAGATCAACAACGAGTCGACGCTGAACATGCCCCTCGACGACGCGGTGAATCGCTTGCGCGGCAAGCCAGGCACCCAGGTGACGATCTGGGTGCATCGCGACGGCAAGGACGGCTGGAGCGGCTCACGTCCCTTCGTGCTGACGCGCGAGGAAATCCGCATTCGTTCCGTCGAGGGCCGCCTGCTTCAGCCAGGCATCGCCTACGTGCGCCTCAAGCACTTCCAGAGCAGCACCGCGAAGGAGCTCGAGGACACCCTGGATACGTTGCGCGAGAAGGAGCCGCTCAAGGGCGTGGTGCTGGATTTGCGTGGCAACCCCGGAGGGCTCCTGGACCAAGCCGCGAAGGTCGCGGACCACTTCCTGGACAACGGCGTCATCGTCGCCACGGTGGGGCACTCCGAGGGCCGCGAAGAGAAGCGCGCCACGCGCCGCGGCACGGAGCCTCCCTATCCGATGGTGGTATTGACGAATCCCTCTTCCGCCAGCGCCAGTGAGATCGTGGCCGGTGCGCTCAAGAACCACAATCGCGCGGTGATCGTTGGTCAGCGCACCTTCGGCAAGGGCAGCGTCCAGCTGGTATTCCCCAAGGTGACGCCCGATGGCGCCGCGCTGAAGTTGACGATCGCCCAGTACCTCACGCCGGGAGACATCTCGATTCAAGGCGTCGGCGTGACCCCGGACATCGAGCTCGACCCGATGACGGCTGACACCAAGGAGATGGACCTGTTCCGTTCGGAGCATCCCCTGCGTGAGCGCGATCTGAGCAAGAGCCTGACCAACGAGGCAAAGCGAGACAGCGAGCGGCCGAGCCTCAAGGTTCGCTACAACCTGCCAGAGTCCGAGCGCGCTGAGATGCGTGAGCGCGGTGCGGACCTCGACGATGAATTCCGCGAGGATTTCAACATTCGGTTCGCCAAGCAGCTGGTCGCCAAGATGCCAGTGGGCAAACGTCAGGATCAGGTGGGCGCCGTGCGTCAGCTCGTTGAAGGTATCGAGAAGAAAGAGCTCGACGCTGTGAAGACCGATCTGGGGAAGATGGGGGTCGACTGGTCCGACCCTCCCGCCGACTTCAAGAGCGAGCTCAGCGCCAAGGACTTCGAGGTCAGCGTGAGCACGGATCGCAAGGACGACACCGTGACCGCGGGCGACAAGATGAAGCTCGAGGTCAAGGTGAAGAACACCGGCAAGTCTCCGGTGTACCAGCTGCGTGGCATGACCACGAGCGACAGCGGGTACTACGACGAGAAGGAGCTGGTGTTCGGCAAGATCGAGCCCGGTCAAGAGAAGACCGTCAACGTGCCTCTGGGCTGGTGCGAGACCGAAGGCCACAAGCCTGGCTCGACCAAGCCGGTGCCGCTCGACGCAAAGCGCGTCTGCTCCATCCCCGACGACGCGACGACTCGTCAGGACGTGGTGAAGATCAAGTTCGAGTCCGCTGGCGACGTGGCGCCCAAGGAAGCCGAGATCCGACCCACGGTGAAGGCTCTCGAGCAGCCGGTCTTCGCCTACACCTACCAGGTGGTCGACAACCGTCCGGGCAACGGGGACGGGCAGATCTCCAAGGGCGAGGGCATCAGCGTCTACCTGACGATCAAGAACGTGGGTAAGGGCGCCTCCAAGGAGACTCAGGCCAACATCCGGAACCTGACCGGCGACGGCCTGCTGCTGCGTGCCGGGCGCTTCGACGTGTCGAACCTCAAGCCCGGCGACGAGCGCGAGGTCGTGTTCACGATGGACGTTCAGGATCAGCTCGCGGAGAACTTCGTGAAGGTCGAGCTGTCGGTGGTCGATCGCGAGCTGCGCGTCGTTTCCTCGGAGAAACTCACGCTTCCGGTGGTCGCCAAGGGGCTGAACATCAGTGAGAAGAAGGCCGTGCTCAAGGTGAAGGCTGACGCTCCCGTTCGCGGGCAGCCGGACGCGGCGTCACTCATCGTTGGCAAGCTGCTCAGCGGCAAGCTGGTGGATGAGCTCGGGACCTTCGGTGCCTTCACCAAGGTCGCTATTGGAGATGGGCGCTTCGGCTTCGTGGATTCGGGCTCGCTGGAAGTCGCGTCGGGCAAGGCTCAGGCGGACGCCTTCAAGCCGGACTTCACCCGCTCACCCCCGTTGCTCGAGGTGGCGCCAGCCAGCCTGTCCACGCGCAGCGACAGCATCCGCATCGAGGGCACCGCGACGGACATGGATCACGTGCTCGACACCTACATGTTCGTTGGCACGAACAAGGTGTTCTACGAGTCGAACAAGAAAGCCTCGGACCAGAAGAAGATGCACTTCTCCTATGAAGTGAAGCTCGCGCCAGGCATCAACGTGATCACGGTGGTCTCTCGCGAGACCGAGGACACGGCTACCCGCAAGACGATCGTCGTGCGGAAGGACGGCCCGAAGGGTGAGGCCCTTCCAACGCCCAAGCGTCGTCAGCTGGGCGAAGACTGGGACTTCGGCGGAGAGTGATGGGCCCTCGGGGGTGAGGCGCGCTGCAGCTGCCTCACCCACCCGCGGTGTCCCAGGGAAGCACGCCAGTCTGTCCCTTGCGTGAACTTGGCGCGCGCCGTAAACGGTCGGCCGAGGAATCGCCATGCGTCTACACATCAACATCGACCACGTCTGCACGCTGCGTAACGCCCGCGGCACGCGTTACCCCGATCCCGTGTTCGCGGCTTCAATCTGTGAACTTGCAGGTGCCGACGGCATCACGCTCCATCTGCGAGAGGACCGCCGCCACATCAAGGACGCGGACGCGAAGGCTCTGCGCGCGAGCATCGGCACGCTCATGAACCTGGAGTGTGCCGCGACCGATGAGATGCGCGGCATCGTTCGGGAGCTGCGCCCCGACGTGATCACGCTGGTGCCGGAGCGACGTGAGGAGCGCACGACGGAGGGAGGCCTCGACGTCGTGAGCACCCGAGACAAGCTCGGGCCCTTCGCGGACCTGTGCCGTGAGCTGTCGATCAAGCTGTCGCTGTTCATTGCTGCGGATCCCGCGCAGATCCGCGCAGCGGCTGAGGTGGGCGCTCAGCAAGTCGAGCTGCACACCGGCGAGTACTGCGAGCTGTCCGAGGCCACTCGAGGCGCAGAGCTCGAGCGCCTGCGCACCGGGGCCCGTCTCGCCGCCGAGCTGAGCCTCGACGTCGCGGCGGGCCATGGCTTGAACCGCCACAACGTCGGGCCGGTCGCGGCCATTGCGGAGATCGAAGAGCTCAACATCGGCCACGCCGTGATCGCCGATGCGGTGTTCATGGGACTCGAGCGCTCGGTGAGAGAGCTACGCGCGGCGATCCAGCGCGCCCGCAAGTGAAGGCGCCCGTCGCCGCTCGCCTGTGGCCCACGTGCTTGGCGGTGTAGAGTGGGCCCATGGTGGTCGGACTCGGCATCGATGTGTGCTCCGTCGAGCGGATGCAGCGCGCGCTGGAGCGCCACGGCGACAAGTTCTGGCAGCGCATCTTGACCCCGGGGGAGCAGCGGGAACTGAGTAAGCGCAGCGACCGCGCTGTCGCGCTCGCGGGGCGCTTCGCCGCCAAGGAGGCAGCGAGCAAGGCCCTCGGTGCTCCCAAGGACGTGTGGTGGCAGAGCGTAGAGGTTCTGCGCGGAAACGGAGGCGCGCCCACGCTGTACTTCTCGGGGCCAGCGCTGCCTCACCTGAGCGCACGCGGGGTCACTCGCAGCCTGATTTCGATCACTCACGATGCAGGCGTGGCGGCCGCCGTCGTGGTGCTGGAGGGCGCATGATCCCCGTATTCAGTCGCGAACAGATGCGGGCCTTCGATCGCCGGGCCATAGATGACTGCGGTGTGCCGGGCGTGATCTTGATGGAGAACGCGGGGCGCGGCGCCGCGGAGATCATCGCGCAGCGCTTGGAGCGGCCCGCGGCGCCCATCGTCGTGCTGTGTGGCCCCGGCAACAATGGTGGCGATGGTTTCGTCGTGGCGCGGAGGCTCCTCACGTTGGGCCACGAGCCTTTGGTGTTTCTCACGGCGGATCCCCAGAAGCTGCGGGGCGACGCGCTGATCAACTACCGCGCGTACGTAGGGCTAGGGCGCGCCGTGACGCGTCTGGAGCTTGGCTGTGAGGCGCTGGGCGACGCGCTGGAGCGCGCCGGCGCCATCGTAGATGGCCTGCTCGGCACCGGGCTCGACCGCGACTTGGAGGGCCTGGTCAAGGAGCTCGTGGAGCGCTGTAACGACGCAAAGAGCCAGCGGTTTGCCCTGGATTTGCCCACCGGGCTGCATGCGAACGATGGGCGTGTCCTCGGTTTAGCTTTCCGCGCGGACATAACTATTAGCTTCGCTGGGCGCAAGCTGG
>JAUILJ010000399.1 GCA_030433055.1 Polyangia bacterium | reverse complement strand
GATACGCGCGTAGCAAGGCTACAAAAGCGCAGCGGGCGCGGTCTCAGACCACGCCCGCTGGTCGGTTTCGAGCCCTGCTAGTTGCTTCCGCCGGTGCCCCCGGTGGTTCCACCCGTGCTCGCGCCACCGGTGCCGCCGGTGCTCGCGCCGCCGGTACCACCCGTGCTCGCGCCTCCGGTGCCGCCCGTGCCGCTGCCTCCGGTGCCGCCCGTGCCACTGCCTCCGGTGCCGCCCGTGCCCATGCAGCTGAAGTCAGCAGGCAAGGGCGCGCCCGGGTTACCGCGGTAGTTGAACGTCAGCTCGATCTGCTTGGTTCCCAGGTCGTACGCCGCGGGATCGCTGAGATCCAGTTTGTACTCCACTGGAACCACGAGGCCGCCAGAGCCGGGATCCGGCACTGCCGTGAGGTTCAGCTCGTCGAGCAGCAGACCCGCGTTGGGATCCAGTGACAGACCGAAGTCGTCCATCCGACCCGCTATGTACGTGTCATCACAGGTCCCGCCAGCGCACTCCGCGACCACCAGACCCGGGATGACCTGAGGCTGGTTGAAGTCGGCGCACATCGGGAGCAACCCGAGACCATAGGCGCGCGCAGCTGAAGAAACTCCGCGCTGCTGGAACGCACCCCAGCTGCCCAAGCCCTCGCCGTCACCCAGGAAGTTGAACCCAGATGCGGGGCTGATCGTGACCACTAGCTTGCGGAAGCCGACCATGGGCACCGTCACGTCGGTCCCGGCCCCAGCCGTTAGCGACACGCTCTTGAGCTTCATTGGTTCCCGCGTGGAAAGCCCATTGCTCAGATCCGCGCCACCGAGGAAGACACCCCAGACCAGCGGCGCCTGCTGGGCTTTCACCAACTCCAGCGCCAGCGGGTTGTCGAAGAACCAGGCACGGATGTACACAGTCTCCGGTAGACCGTCAGCCTCCTGCATCGTTAGCGCGCTGAGCGAGATCTCGCCGGTGCCGCCCGGCAGCATGATGGTCTGCAAAGGTGCAGCGGGTGCGTTCGGATCGTCCGGCGTGGACGTGTCGTAGATCTGAATCATCGCGACGCCGCTGCCATCGATGTCCGCGTCGGTGCCTGGGGTCAGCTGCTGCGGAGCCAGGGTGATGCAGGCCTTGGCCTTGCTGGAGTCGGCGGGAGCAGAGCAGTTGCCTCCTCCTCCGTTGCCCGCGGTCCCTCCGTTGCCTGCGGTGCCACCGCTGCCGGCGTTGCCCGCGCCACCGCTGGAACTCCCTGCGGTGCCTGCGGTTCCTCCGCTACCTCCGCTCCCTCCGCCTTCATCGTCATCGGAGCAGGCGGGGAGCGCGAAGGTCGCGCAAGCGCCAAGCGCCAGGAGTGCCAAGAGTCGTGACCCATCGATACGTCGCTTCATGTAGTTCCCTCCACAAGTAGCCAAGCTGTGCTCCGGATCAGGAGCCGCGGTGGCCACTCTTTTCTGAGAGTTAGCGATCGCGGAAGCCCGGACCATAGAAGCGTCCACGACGGACGACGAGTCGTCAAGCTGCTGCGACCACCCCGATCATCGTTTCGCAATGTAGGTGTCGGGGCCTCGTGGTAGGAGCGAGAGGCAGACTTCAGGCTCGTTGCGGACGCCTGGGCTGTCGTATTCGGCCGGGCGTGTCCGTGTCCGGCTCGGCTCTTGGGTACCTGATGAAGCCTTCCCGCCATCCATGAAGATCATTCACGCTGCGGATATTCACCTCGATAGTCCCATGTTGGGCTTGGAGCGCTACGAGGGCGCGCCGGTGGACTTGCTGCGCGGCGCGACACGGCGTGCGTTCTCCAGGTTGATCGATCTGTGCCTCGAGGAGCGAGCCAGCCTGCTGCTTCTGGCGGGCGATCTGTTCGACGGTGACTGGAAAGACTACGGCACGGGATTGTTCTTCCTGGCGGAGCTCGGCCGCCTGGCTGAGGCAAACGTGCGCGTCGTGATGCTCCGGGGAAATCACGACGCTCAGAGCGTCCTCACGAAGCAGCTCAGCCTGCCGGCACACGTCGAGGAGCTGCCGACCGGCGCTCCAGGAACGTTGGTGTTCGAAGATCTTGGGGTCGCGGTACATGGCCAGGGCTTCGCTGAGCGCGCCGTGAATCGCGACCTCACCCCTGAATACCCTGCGCCCCTGCCGGGCATGCTCAATGTCGGGCTACTCCACACCTGCCTCGATGATCGTCCGGGCCACGCCAACTACGCCCCCTCGAGCACTCAGGCCTTGATTCACCACGGATACGACTATTGGGCGCTGGGACACATCCATACGCGCGAGATCGTCAGCCGTGAGCCCTGGATCGTCTATCCGGGCAACCTCCAGGGCCGTCATATGCGCGAGCGCGGCCCGAAGGGAGCCACCTGCATCGAGGTGGAGGGCGGCAGGATCCGTCGCGTCGAGCATCGCGACCTCGCTGTCGTGCGCTGGGAGAAGCTCGAGCTGGACGCCAAGGACTATGCTGACCCGGACGAGCTCTTGGTAGCCGCAGGGGACGCGTTGAATCGCTTGCACGAGGAGCTCGCCTGTTCTCTTGCCGTACGGATCGAAATCGTCGGGCGTTCAGCACTTCACGGGGTGTTCGCAGCAGAGCCTGAGCGCTGGCTGGCGGAGTTCCGTCGTGCGGCTGCAGACGTGGGGAGCGTGTGGCTAGAACGCCTGGAGCTATCGACCCAGACTCGCGTGGACCTCTCGGAGCTGCGTGAGCTGGGGGGGCCGGTTGGCCAGCTCGCTCGAACGCTCGCTGAGTTGAGGCAAGATCCCGAAGCGCTCGGCGCGCTTTGCGAGGAGCTGGCTGAGCTCGAGCGTCGCCTGCCTCGGGAGCTGCGTGACGGAGCCGAACGCCTGGGCTTGACGGATCCCGAGGTGACGAGCGAAGAGCTCTCGGCGATCGAGCAGCTGCTGTTGCCCATGCTCTTCGACGCGGAGCAGGGCTGATGCGCTTCCGACGCTTGGAGCTCGGGAAGTTCGGGGCCTTCACGGGGGAGGTCCTGGATTTTGGCGACGAGCGTCCAGATTTCCATGTGATATTTGGTCCGAACGAGGCAGGCAAGAGCACCACTCTGCGGGCGATCAAGGGCTTCCTCTATGGGATCCCCCACGTCTCCCGCGACGTGTACCTGCACAGCGGCGGCGATCTCCGAATCACCGCGGACCTCCAGGCCAACAGCGAGGTCAAGCGCCTGACGCGGCGCAAGGGGCGCAAGGCGACGTTACTCGACGGCTCCGGCGAACCCGTCGCGGAGGAACAGCTCAAGGCGGTCCTGAAGGGTGTCGACTCGGAGATCTACTCGGCGCTCTTTGGCCTGGATCACGTCTCGCTGCGGGAGGGAGGTTCGGCGTTGGCTCGCGGTGAGGGTCAGCTCGGCGAGAGCTTGTACGCCGCAGGGATCGGTTCGGGGGGGGTGAGGGAAGTCATCTCGAAGCTCCGCGCAGAGGCCGAGGCGCTGTATTTGCCCCGCGGCAAGCGCACCATCAATCAGCTGGTCACGCGCTATCAAGACGCGAAGTCCCAGCTCCGCCTGGCCACCACGGAGCCCGAGGGCTGGCTCAAGCAGCGCGACGAAGTCAATCGCCAGCAGGCAGAGGTTGAGGGGCAAAGCGCGCGCAGGAACGAGCTGCGGCTCGAGGAGAGTAGGCTCAACCAGCTGCAGCGACTCGGACACATCGCCGCGCGCTACGGGGTGGCGCTGCGCGAGCTCGAGGGCCTGGGCGAGCCTCTCGCGCTGCCGCAGACCTTCCAAGAGGAGCGCGAGCGCTGGATGCTCCAGCGCACGACGAGCGAACGCGACGCGCTGAGGAAAGGCGCGGAGATTGAATCCGCGCGGCAAGAATTGGGGCGCCTGGGTGAGCCCGGTCCACTCGCTCGGGAGTTCGAGCCCTCGGAGCTCGAGTACTTGGACAACGCGCTCGGCAGTCATCGCAAAGCGGTCGTCGACCTGCCACGCAGGCGCGGTGAGCTACAAGCGATCGAGGCGGAGATCCGCCAGGCGATGACGAGCCTCGAGCTGCCTACCGACGACCTGCTCGAGCCGAGCCTGCCGGGGGGCGCGCTGCGGGCAAGACTGGCCGACCTCATCGAGCAGCGCGCCCGTCTGGAGGTCACGCTGCAGCAACAGCGAGACGACCTCTCGGAGCTGGACGCGCGTCTCGAGAACCTGAACTCGCGCCTGGCCGCGCGACCCGAGCCACCAGAGCCCGCGCGGCTCGAGCACGCGCTGGAGGTCGCTTCCGCCGAGCAAAGCGTAGAGGCGCGTCTACAGGAACTCACGGAACAGAACCGAAAGCTGGAGATCGAGCTCGCGGAGGTCCGCCGACGGCTCGGTGTCGAGCGCCTGGTAGACCTCGAGCTGCCTACCCGCGACCGCGTGGAACGCTTCCTCAAGGAACAGCGCTCCGAAGAGCGTGCCGTCACGGCCAGTGAAGAGGAGCTCGCGCGTGTCGCAAACGAGCTGCAGCAGATCCATCGACAGCTCACGTCGCTCGAGAGCGCAGGTAGGCTGCTGCAGCCTGAGGAGCTGACGGGCGCGCGCATACAACGCGAAGCTGCGTGGGCCAGGGTTGACGACGCGCTTCGAGCCGGGAACCTGCCCGCTGCCGCCGAGCTACGAGCGTTCGAGGCGGCCTTGCGGCGCGTCGATTCGCTGGCGGACCTCCTGCTCGGGGACGCCGAGCGAGTGAGCGTGGGTGCGCAGCTGCGTCGTACCGCGGCGCTGCTCGAGCGCGCTCAGGTGGAGGCGCAGGAGCGGCTCTCCCAGCATCACGAGCGTGCGTTGGCCCAGCGGGCTGAGTTCGGTGGGGCGTATCCCGCCTTGGCGGATATCGAGAGCGACGCACTGGGGCCACGCTTCGAGGCGCTGCTCAGAGCGCGGGAGATCGAAGAACGTCTGGACTCCGGGAGGCGAGAGGTCGCTCGCCTCCAGGGGCGCCTGTCGGCTGCGATGGCGGACTTGCGCGAGCGACTCTTGGAATACCAGACCAAGTCTGAAGCGCAGTCACTTGCGGAGCTCATCGCAGTCAGCCGAGGTCTGCTGGCTCGTTTGGGAAGCGAGCTGCTCGAGAGGCGAGCCGATGTGAGTCGAGGCACTGAGCTGGCGGACCAACGCGCGGTGCGTATGCGGCTGCTGAATCAAACGGAGGCGGAGCACGGCGCGTGGGCGTCGCGCTGGGAGCGCTCTCTCGCGTCGCTGGGCCTTTCGCCAGACACTCCGAGCCGAGTGGTGAACGCGCGCCTCGAGGCGTTTGCTCAGCTCGAGCGCCGCCTCGACAAGCGGACGAGCCTGCGAGGGCGGATCCAGGGCATGGAGCGCGACGCCGCGCAGCTCGCCGAGTGGCTGCGGGAGCGCTTGGAGCGCTTGTCGCCGGATCTGATCGGGTGGGACGTTGCCCGAGCTGGCGCGGAGCTCAAGCGGCGTTTTCACGAGGAGCGCACCAAGGCTGAGCGAGTCGCGCTGATCTCGACGCACTTGGAGCGGCTCGAGCGTGAACTCACCGAATCCAGGCGCGACGCCGCGGAGGCCGAGCGCGAGCTCGGGCGGCTCTGCGAGATCGCAGGGGTGCGAGACGCGGGCGATCTGCTCGCTGCCGAGCGCCGGGCTGCCGACCAGAGTCGCTTGCGGGCCGCGATCCAGGAGCGGCAGCGGGAGCTGCTCGAGGAGGCGGCGGGGACGTGGGACGGAGTGCCCGAGATCCTGGCGGCGGTGCGCGAGATGGCCCCGGCGGCCATCGCCCTGCGCCTCAGCCAGCTGGAGAGCGACCTCGCGGAGTTGGACGAGAGCTACCGAGACGCGATCTCGGACCTGGAGCGCAAGCGCGCCGGCTTGGAGCGGCTATCGACAGGCTCTGCCGCGACACGGCGCGAGGAACAAGCCGAGGTCTTGGCGGCGTTGCGTCGTGAGGTCGTTCGCTATCGCCGGGTGAAGCTGGCGGAGCTGATCCTGGCTCAGGAGGTGGAGCGTTACCGTAAGGAAAATCAGGGTCCGATTCTGGAGCGCGCCAACCAGCTCTTTCCGGCGCTCACGCTGGGGAGATACCGGGAGCTGGCGGTAGGCTTCGACGCTGACGATCACGCGATCCTGGAGGCCATTCCCAGCGGTGCGCGCGGCGATCATGAGCGCGTTCGGGTGGACGATCTCAGCGATGGTGCGCGAGACCAGCTCTACCTCGCCCTGCGAATCGCCAGTATCGAGCGCTACGTCGAGGCCGGCGTTGCCCTGCCCGTGGTCCTGGACGACGTGCTGGTCCACTTCGATGAGGAGCGGGCGCTCGCCGCGTTGCAGGCTCTGGCAGCGCTGGCTCAGCGCACCCAGGTGTTGTTCTTCACCCATCATCGGCGCCACGTCGAGCTGTGCGAAGCTGCCCTCGGCGCTCGCTTTACCCTGCATCAGCTGCGACGCGCCGCTGCTTGATGCACCCGGCTCGGGCTGGATGGTGTGTTCGAGGCGTTGGCGATTGTGGACGCTGGCTCAGGCCTTGCGCTTCGCCAAGAGCTCATCGACGCGCACTCCGTTGATCGTCAGCCCGGTGATGTCAGCGTCTTCGATCACCGCATGCTTCAGGCTGACGTTGGAGAGCCGGGCTCGCTCGAAGTCCACGTCGTTGAACTGGGCTTCGATCGCGGCGCAGTTGGAGAACGTCACGCCGGAGAGATCGACGTTATCGAACTTCCCCGCTTTCAGCGTGCCATCCTGCAGGCTGAGGCCGGGAGCCTCGACATCTTTCAGTTCCGCGCGGCTCAAGTTGACGTCGGTCAGGCGGACACCGGTGAGATCCGCGTCGGTCAAGCGCATCCCCGTCGCGTCGATGTCTGAGAGCTCACTTGCGCGCAGCGCCGCGTTGTTCAGCTTGAACGAAGCCAGGTCCACGTCATCCAGGGATAGTTGCTTGAGGGAGGCGTTGGAGAGCTTGAGCTGATCGAGGTTCACGTCGTTCAAGCAGGCGCCACTCAGGTTGGCGTCAGTCAGCTGGAGGCGCTGGGCGCTGACGTCCTGCAGCCGCGCGTCGTCGAGCGTCAGGTCGTTGCCAGTCAGCTTGCAGAGCTCGCTGTCGGTGATGGACATCGCGTGACCGATGCAGCGCGTGATGGAGACTTGTGGCAGCCCACAGCGCACGAGCTGGGCCCGGCTGAGATCACATTCCTCGAAGCGCGCTTCGCTGAGCGACTGCTGCTTGAACTCGGAGCTCTTCGCCTTCTTCGCCATCTCACACAGGATACGTCGCCAGGAGTCAGGGCGAGGGAATCTTCGTCGCCGGGCGCGTTCAGTGGGTGTGAGAGCCTGGACGGCACGCGGGCGTGGGCCCG
>JAUILJ010000398.1 GCA_030433055.1 Polyangia bacterium | reverse complement strand
GCTCGGCGATCACGGCGCTGACGGCGCAGAACACGCTCGGCGTTCATGGAGTCGAGGCGGTCTCGCCCGAGTTCGTCGCTCTGCAAATCGAGAAGACATTGGAGGACATCCAGCCGAGCTTCGCCGATCATGCCAGCGGCGCGGATCGCCCAGCACCCAGGCGAGCGCCAGTGCCACCGCCACCTGCACCGCGAGAATCTCCATGGCCTTCACTCATCCGCGCAGACATGCCTTCAGGGCTGGTAGCGCACGGTCACGAACGCACCGCGGCCGGGCTGGTTGAAGAACGCCACGGTCTCGTAGCGCTTGTCCAGCGCGTTCTCCACACGTGCCTGGATGCTCCACGCCTTGTCCACGCGATACTCGGCGCGCAGATCCACCGTGGTGAAGCCACCCAGGCGGCGGGTATTCGCGGGATCATCGAACCGGCTGCCTTCCACGTGGATGGTGGTGCCGAAGCGGAATGCACCGACGCTGCGATCGATCTCCAGGTTGGCGATGCGGCGCGCCCGGCGCGGCAGCAGGTTGTCGAAATTGGCGCCGGCCGACTGGTCGCGCGGCTCGAGAAGGGTCACGTTGGCGGCCACGTCGACAGCCGCGCTGTTGAGCAGTTGTCGTCGTTGCTGCCAGGGCTCACCGTGGGGGTCTTGATCCCCCTCGACGAGCCACTGCTCTGGAAGTTGCTCGGCGCCCTTCGGGGGCATGCACACGGCATCGATCTGTTGGTGCGGCTCGCCCACAGCGACCTCGCGGGTGGCAGCGGTGGCTGACACGGGGCTGAGTTAGCCAGGCGCGATCGTTTCGCCGCCGTGCTGACCGGCGTTGCCCCGATTGTCCGGTCAAGGCGACCTACGGCTGGTCGAGTCGCCTCACGGGGGAGCTGCCAGCGACGGGAGGAGCGGGACTCGTGCCTTCGGCCGAGTCCTGGTCTCCGGTGACGGATGCTTTCTGGCCTCGAGGATTGGGGTTGCTGGGGGGCTGGACAACGTGATGAGGTCCAATCACGATCCAACGAAGCCACATGTCAGTTCCCTACGGACTCTCTATCAGCGGCGATGACATCAACGCTTGGGCGAACAGAATCGAAGCCCCCGGTGAGCTCCCGGCGGTGGTTCGCCGCCTGATCTTGGGAACTACGTTTACGGACCGCTTGGGTCTTCGTGCGGACGGAGGCGTCCGGTATCCCGGGTGGGACGGGTTCGTGGCGTCGCAAGCGGGGGGAGTGTTTGTTCCGCATGGTGTTTCGTTGTGGGAACTCTCGGTTGCTGATGATGTGGCGCGAAAATTTGATAAGGATTACACAAAGCGGTCGGGAGAGGCCGAACCCACCGTCCCACCATCCGCCGCCACATACGTGGCTGTCACGGCACGACGTTTCGTTCGCAAAGAGCAGTGGGCTGATGCGAAGCGCAAGGCAGGCCCGGGGGCAGAGTTCCGGTGCCTGGATGCTGACGACCTTGCGACCTGGTTTGAATCTGCGCCTGCTGTAGCAGGCTGGTTCGCCGCAGTTCACCTCAAGCGACCCGTTGGGGACGTGTCGAGCCTCGCCGAGTACCTCGCGGAATGGACCCACCGCACGACTCCTGTCCTGCCGGCACGGCTGCATCTCCTGGGAACGGAACGAATGGCCGCGGCGGAGGCTCTTGGGCAATGGGTAGCCGCGAAGCCTGGTCCGTTCGTGGTGCGTGCCGAGACTCTAACCCTCGCTCGGCAGTTCGTCGCATCAGCGCTCATGAGCATGCCGAACGGGGACGCTCTTCGCGCCCGGTCGATCGTCGTACGTTCAGAAGCCGCCTTCCGCTGGGCGTTGCGCCAGTCCACGGACGTGCCTCTGATCATTCTTCCGACGTTCGATGCGGCCCGAACTGGTGGGCATAGGCACTACGTTGCCTATGCCCTTGGACCCTCTGGTCCAGGGAAGCCCGACGTCAGGCTCGGAGCCGCACCATACCTGCTTGTTGGCCCTGAGCTTGCTGCCGCGGGCTTCGAGCATTCCGATCGGATCGCCCGTGAGTCGGGTGGTTCCTTGGTCGCTCTGGAACGCCTTTGTGGCGCGGCCAGTCCCAGAGAGCCAGAGTGGATGAGGGAACCATCGTTGGCGGTGATCGCCCTCCTGCTAGCAGGTCGTTGGAATCCGCAGAGCGAAGGTGATCGCTCGGGCGTTGCCGTTCTCGCTCACACGTCACCGGAAGAACTCGATGCGCTGTGCGGACACCTTTCCCATGGTTCCGAAACCCCGATCCGGCTGCACCATGGACGTTGGGGCGCGACCTCTTGGTGCTGGACCTCGCCAGCGGATGCATGGGAAGCTCTTGCCCCGCGGATCTCAGGATCGGCACTGAGGGCCTTTCGAGAGCTGGCGTTGGGAGTGCTTGGCGAGGAGGACCCCGTGTACTCGATGTCCCACGAGCAGCGGTTCTTCGCCAGCATCCAGGGAAAGGTCCGCCGGTACTCATCCGAGCTTCGGGCCGGAGTTGCCGAAACGCTTTGTCGGCTATCGATGTCCGATGCCGCACTTGAGTCTGTATCTGGCGGAAATACGGGGGCCGCGTTTGCGGCAGGAGTAGTGCGGGACTTGCTTGGAGGCGCGTGGCTTGCCTGGGCGTCTGCGTCTGACGTGCTGCCAGACCTAGCGGAAGCCGCCCCAACGGAGTTCATGAACGCCGTGGAGCGGAGCCTGGCTCATCAGGATGGCGTCGTCGCCGTCTTCGCACAGGAATGCGACTCGACGAGTCCGCACACTGGCTTGCTCTGGGCGCTGGAGCGCTTGGGGTGGGCCCCAGAACGAATGCCTCGCGTTGCCCGAGTCCTTGCCCGACTCGCGGAAGCGGATCCGGGGGGCCACTTGTCGAACCGACCGAGCGCGAGCCTCCACCGCCTGCTTCACGTGCACTGCCCGGCTACGAACGCCTCGCTGGACGAGCGGATCGCGACCCTGAAGGACATCCATGTCCGCCATCCTGACCTAACGTGGCGGCTGATGCTCGGCCTCGTGGAATCGCTGACCCACAGCATCGCGTACCCTGCGGCAAAGCCTCAGTACCTGAACGAAGCATGTGAAGACCGGACGGTTACCGTCGGCGAGTTCGCGCGGTTTGCGGAGTTCCTCCGTGACCAGCTAGTACGAGCTGCACAACACGACATCGGTCGTTGGGCAGAGCTTCTTTCGGCTCGACCCCTAGCTTCGGACTTGCGAATCGAGGTTCTCAAGGAAGCTACAACGCTTGTGTCCGTGGGGAAATTGAGCAACGAGGAGCATCTGCTTTGGGCGGCACTGCGCGAGCCCATTCACCTAGGCTTCTGGGGGCAGGAGGATGAATCTGAGGAACTCGCGCTCATGCTGGTGCTCTACGAACAACTGACTCCAACGGATCTCACTGCTCGTTTTGCGTGGCTGTTTGGCCCTCGTGCGCATCTTCCGGAGCGCTTCGAGAACTGGGAAGGAGAACAGGAACGCCTCAGAAACCTCCAGCTTGAAGCGATCGATGCCCTCACAAGGGGCGCCGATGGATACAACGCTCTTCGCCGGCTTGCGGCTGTGGTCGAGGCCCCGGTCGCCCTGGCCTTTGCATTGGTGCAGGCTGAACTCCCAAAGGATCTCCGCGATCGAATACTCAATGCTGATGACCCAACGTGGCGGCGAATTCGGCCGGGCTACTTTGCAGCAGTCGCGCCCAGCCGAGACCGAGAGTGGACGAAGGCCTATCTCGCCCGCCTGGTGCATGCCAGTCGACTCGATGAGGCGACTGAGTCGGCCCTTCTTCTCCGCAGGGATCCAATAACTTGGGATATCCTTGAGGAGGTTGGGAAGGAGCTCCGGGAGGCCTATTGGACCAGCCAGGGGCTTCACTATCCACACGATAAGGTGGATGTTGAGCGTACAATCCGCGAACTCGAACGCGTAGGCGAGTTCGTTGAGGCGGTTCATGTCGCCGGAGCATTCGCTGCCAACCTTTCGCCGCGCACAATCGCTCGGATTCTTGCGGCTGCTGCGATGATAGCTGGTACTGCCGCCCACTCACGCGGCTTGCGTGGTTACCACGTGGAACAGCTATTCGAGCGCCTTCATGGCGACGACTCGGGACTAGATGACGAGGAGCTAGTCGGGCTCGAACTCGCCTTCCTACCGTGGCTCACGCGCCCATCAAGAGGCATGCAGTCGCTCCGTCTCTATCGAGCCCTGGCTGAGCAACCCGAGTTGTTCGCCGGACTTATCCGGATGCTGTACCGACGCCGCGTCGAGGGTGCCGAATTGAGCGCGGATGCGGGTGAGGTCGATGTCGACGAAGCGTCGCTCGAACGACGCAGGCGGGGCGCGCAGGTCGCGTTCCGTGTGCTGTCATGCTGGAAGACCTATCCCGGTCACGGCGGGGAACCTACTGATCGCGAGCGAGCGCTGCTCGAGTGGAGTCGCCGCGCGCTTGAACTCACCAGGAACGATGACCGTCGTCGTGTTGGACAGAGCGAAGTCGCTCGGGTCCTGGCTCGCGTCTCGGCTGCGCCGGACGGAATGTGGCCGTGCGAAGCCGCACGGACGTTGATCGACGAGTTGGGACCAGACTTTGGCGACGACCTCGCGATGGCAAAGCAGAACCTTCGGGGGATGGTGAGCAAGGATCTGTATGAAGGAGGCAAGCAAGAACGCGAGATCGCCGCATGCCACCGCGATGCAGCTGCCAGGCTGGGACAAGATCCACGTTGGTTGGCCACGGTTGCCGTTCTCCACAAGTTGGCGGAGGACTACGAGGGAGAGGCCGCACAGGAGGACGCGAGGGCTCGGTCGGAGAAACTCGAGGCGGGGGAAGATTGAGCGAGACCAGGCGCGAAGCGCTGAACGTCTGTCGCTCCGCTGAGTTTGCGCGGCGAATAGCCATGCTGCGCTCATGCAGCTCTATCGCCCGAAAAGCTATGACGCTATCGTCTTCCGCAGAGCGCAAGAAGGCGCTCAGGGAGCTGACCACGCTGCTGAGTTCTACCCCGGCGCAGCGAGCCTGTGGTGGATCGCCTACCGGCTGGCCGAACCAGACAACCAGAGAGCCGCCTGGGAGGCCCTCGCCAATGCGCGTCAACTCGAGCCCAACAATCGCCGCTTCAAAGCCATGAGCTTGCTCCTGGCTGCTCGTGCCCTCCCTGAAGCTGAGGTCGAGGCACGCTTGGCGGGTGTCCGTGGCTGCTTCGACAGCGCGGGCGCCGAGGTGTGTCTGATGCACGCTTCGGCCGAGATCCAGCTCGCAAGAGCGTCGGACCGAAGAACCGGGAGCACTGGCAACGAGCGAAGCAAGCAGCCCAGGCCGGTCTTTCCCAATCGAGAGGAGCAGGGCTACGCAACAACCTGCGTGCACCAGACATGCTCGCGTCGGCTCTGCTTTGCGGGCGCCCAACCCACCATGGACATCCTCTATCGCGCCGGTCTGAGTCACCTCGCGGTTGCTTCGTCACCAGATGCCGACATCGTGGACCCGATTACCTCTAGTGTGCGAGATGCGGCGTAGGCAACGATCACTCGCTACTTCCTCAGGAACCCCAAGCCCCGCAGCGCGGTCTTGTCTTGGAGCTTCACGCGCGCGATGGCGCTCCACTCGAGGTACCAGGACCAGAGCGCGGCTTCCCGGGCCTCGAGCGCCTCCTTGGTGTCCGGAGGTTCCGGAGGTGCCGTGGGGATATGCTGGATCTGGTCGAGGAGTGCCCGTGCGGCGTGGATGACCGTGCGGTTCAGGCCGCGCTCGGTCAGCAGGGTGCGGGCGGCTTTGGCGTCCTTGTCCTGCCTTTGCTCTAGCCCCGAGACGCGCTCGAGGAACACCTCGACCGAGTTGAGCACGTCGAGGCCCGTGGTCTGGTGGACATTCAAGAACAGCTCGTCGTGGATGCTCGGGAAGCGGTGAGCGAGGGTCGCCTTGGCGATGGGGAACCAGTGATTCTCCCAGGCGTCGAGCTGCTCGAGGGTGCGCGGCGCCTCGCGCTCGGGCGGCGCCTCGAAGTCGACGGGGCGCAGCGCTCGGAGCAAGCGCCAGCCTTCATCGAGGTCTGCTGGGGCGAAGCCGGCGCCCTTCAGGGCGCGGAGCGCCTTGGGCTGGCTGAGCCCCTGCAGGAACGTGAGCACTCGGCGGGCTTTGTCGGAGGTGGACAGCTTGGCCATGGTGACCCCCGGCTTTCGGACGGTGTCCCCCTTGGTTGCTGATTGAGTTACCTCGTTCGGTGGGCCTCTCCCCCAAAAGGATGCGAAGAAGGACCTCGAAAATGGCGCGCGGGACCGTGGGGAACTCAACTCGCCCGAGCGAGCGATGGGGCGGGACCTCGCGACCAAGGCATCTTTGAGGGTGCTTTGCCGGGAACTCGCGGTGGGGGATGGCGCGCGGATAGAGGGGGGCTGCGGTTGAAGGCAGGGGGACTGCCGCAGAAGTGAGGGGAACTGAGGCTGGAGCGAGGGCCCCCAGTGGACCTGTGCCGAGGTCGTCAATGAGTGCCGTCTCATCACTCCCACTCTCGGCTTCTCAGCGCTTGCTATCGAAGCCCTTGCCGTTCCACTCGTGGACTCCGCGCTGAGTGCAGAAGTCAGAGCTCGAGTCTTGGATCTGGGTTGGTACGACGCGCTGCGCGGGCGTGTGGTACTGGCTGTATTTTCGACGCATTCGTCGCTCGACTTGCCTGCACGTCGTCGCGGGGCTCCCGCTGACTTCGAAGCGTGCAGGTGACTCCCACTTCAGTTTGAGCTGTAGGCCGTCGAGCGTCTGGCGACCAAGCCAGACCCGAATGAGCCTGCCCTGGTCGACCCGCCAGAGCTCCCAGCGCTTGTCATCGGGGAAGCGGGGATCGTTGTCAGCCCCCAAGCGCGTGGTGCACAGCAGGCCCGCGTGCGCAGGCTCCCCGACTTGCACCGCCTGGCACTCGGGATCGTCTGGCTTTGGTTCCCCGGTGATCCAGCTCCTGGGGATCTCGACCGCATCGACGTCGCCGGGGTACACGCCCTGAGCCTCGAGCCAGTCAGGCACGGAGACCGGCACCGACCACTCGCGCTCTGCGTCAGGCTTGGCCGCCCTGGGTTCGCAGCGACAGTCCTTGGGCGTGGTTGGGGGTGAGGGAGCGCTGGCACTCGCGGGTGGCCCAGCGCTCGCCACGGGTGCTTCTCCTGCGGTCGGCTGGCAGCCGCCGATCACGACACACAGCGCAGCGAGACAGGTACATCTCAAGACGGCGAGCCGCGGCTCAGTGCCATTCGAGTTGCTCGAGGACAAAGCGATCTCCTTTCCAGTGGTAGGCGCCAGCGCGGTCAAACATGCGTGCGTGGTGCTT
>JAUILJ010000397.1 GCA_030433055.1 Polyangia bacterium | reverse complement strand
CCGTCGAGGCGCTCGGAGAAGCCGGTGCCATCGAAGAGGTAGCAGCGCAGGGCTTCGTCTTCGCGGGCGCACAGATCGCCGCGGCCGTCTCCGTTGACGTCCGCGAGGCGGATGGTGCTCCAGCTGTGCCAGTCGCTCCAGCCCGCGTCGTCGGTCCACGGGGGCCCCGCGATGCGCTCGACGAAGCCGGCTTCGGTTGAGAGCCAGCAGCTCATGCCTGTTGCTTCGCGAGCGCAGACGTCGTTGGCTCCGTCTCCGTCGATGTCTCCGAGGCGGATGGTGCCGTAGCGATTGACGTCATCGAAGCCGGCGTCGTCGCTGAGCGCAGCGAGCACCCGGGCGTCTCCGAAGCCGTTGCCGCGGCTTGGGTAGCAGGCGAGGCCGTCCTTGCCTCGAGCGCACACATCGGCCTTGCCATCGCCGTCGATGTCCGCGAGGCGCACGGCGCTGAAATAGCGCGTCTCCCCCCAACCCCTGGCGTCGCTGAGATCTGGGCCGAGCAGGGCGTCCCCGAGCCCGGCCTCGGTGCCTTGCCAGCAGCGCATGCCGTCTGGGAGTCGGAGGCAGACGTCTGCCTTTCCGTCTCCGGTGACGTCTCCGACGCGCAGGGTGCTGAAGATCCCCGGCGAGGCGAGATCGACGTCGAACAAGCCGATGCTGGGAGTAGGGGTGAAGCCGTTTCCGTGAGAAATCGCACACTCGACGCCGCTGTCGCTGAGGGCGCAGATGTCGGCTCCGCCGTCGCCGTTGATGTCGCTGTGGTTGCCGCTGTCGAAGAGCGCAGCCTGCCAGGCTTCTTCCAGCTCGCACACCTGGTCGTCGTCGGTCTCCCCGTCGCAGTCGTTGTCGAGCTCGTCGCAGGCTTCGGTCTGCGGCCCCACGGAGCCCTCGCAGCTGCCCCATTTTCCGCCGCTACAGGTCTCGGTGCCGAGCTCACACTCTCCGACGTCGCTGCCGCAGTCGCGCACCAGGCCCTCATCGACCTTGCCGTCGCAGTCGTCGTCCTTGCCGTTGCAGACCTCGGCCGTGGCGTTCTCGTCGACCTGGCCATCGCAGTCGTCGTCCTTGCCGTTGCAGACCTCCGTGTGGGGCGTGCACACGGGGGCCCCGTCCCACCACGTCGTGTCCTTGTGAGCGCCCGCCCAGGAGAAGCTCAGGTGAACGTGGTCGGTGTGAGGGTTACTTCCGCTGTAGTTCGACCAACCGGATGACGCACAGCTGCCGTTTGGAGCGCGATAGGAGCCCCAGATGCGGCGATTCCAGATCATGTACATCACGCCCATGCGCCGCGCGAGGGCACACGCGTTTCCGTGCTGATCCGTCTTGAGCAGCCAGTCGATCACCGTGTAGGCGATGTCTCGCTCGGTGCCGTTGTAGTAGTTGACGCCCCAGTCGAAGGCGCGGCCCTCCTTGTGCTCGCTGGTGCCGCCGACACCGCAGCCACGAATGATCCCCAGGTTCCGCGTGCCGGGGTAGGCGCTGAGCATGAGGTCGCGGAAACCGGCGACGCCGGGCTTCTCGCTGGGATCGCACGTGCTCTGAGGCACGTAGGACGCGAAGGGATCGATGGACGCACCGAAGTTCGGCGTCGGCGGCTCGGGTGCGGCGCTGGCAATGCTGGACCAGCCCAGCACCGCCAGCGGCGCTAGCCATTGGCAAGCAGCAAAGCGCATGGGGTGAGCGCTATACTGCAGCCTGCGTGCCAGCGACGATCAGCCTAGAAAGGCCGCTCGAACTCGAGCGGCGTCGGGTGCGAGTTGCACGAACTGTGCAACTCACTCAGCTGGTTGTGCAATCCGCTTGCGCAGGATCCGTCGCCTCGATCGCCCGCACGGCGTCCGCCAGCGCCTGGGGATCGTCCTCGGGCACGAAGGCCATTACCCCAGGCAAACGCACCAGCACGGCTCCCTGGATGTCCCGCTGCAGGCGCTCGGCGAGGGTGATGGAAAAGAAGGGATCCGCCGTGCCCCACACCAGACGCAGCGGCAGCGGTTTTGCCGCGAGGATCCGCGCCGCCTCGAGGGTCTGCCTGGGGTTGAAGGTCGCGCACGCCTTGGCGGTGTCCCGGGCAATTCCGGGGCGCGCCAGCGGCTCACAGTAGCTCTTGACCAGCGCATCTGGCATCGGCGCCTGGCTGAGGCGGCCAAAGGTCAACGGAGCGTGACGTAGCCGCCGCGAACGCTGAAGCAGCCAGCTGGTCGCTCGCAGCAGCGACCGGCTGCGGCCCAGCACACCGAGGTACTGAAACTCCTTGGGCGGAAACACCTCGTAGGCGTCGCAGTTGGCCAGGATCAAGCGGGCCACCACGTCGCGGTGATGCGCCGCGACCAGCTGAGAGATGGCGCCGCCGCTGTCGTTGCCCAGCAGCGTCACCGGTCCGAGCTCGAGGTGCCGCACCAGCTCGGCGACCCGGCGAGCCAGATCGAGGGGGCTGTTCTTGGCTGTCGCAGGCAGCGGAACACGATGGGCGCCGAGCTGCAGCAAGGGCACGATCACGCGGTGACGGGCGCTGAGCAGCGGCACCAGCTTGCGATAGTGCCGCGTGTCCGTGAGGAACGGATGCAGGAGCACCACCGGCGGGCCGCTGCCCTGATCGAGGTACTCGAGATCTCCGTCGGAGAGCGTCACGCGGTTCAGGGTCTGGTCGAGGCTGGCGAGTGCGTCGTGAGTCATGGCCTGAGCCTGGTGCGACTGCCTTCCAGCGACACTTACCTGGGAGGTAAACAAATCCGGCGCTAGGTGGCTCCGACCGGGCTCAGGGGCGGGGGTTAGGTAAGATGGGAGCGTGGAACGAGCCGCTTTTGGTCAAATGCTGCGCTACTGGCGCCAACACCGACGCCTGAGTCAGCTGGAGCTGGCTGGGCGCGCCAGCATCAGCGGGCGCCATCTGTCCTTTCTGGAGACCGGGCGCTCGAGCCCAAGCCGCGAGATGGTGCTGGGCCTGGCGGAGGCGATGGACCTGCCGCTGCGCGAGCACAACGCGCTGCTGGACGCCGCCGGATTTTCCGCGCGGTATAGTGAGCTGGACTTCGCCTCTCCCGAGCTGACCCAGGTGCGGCGCATGCTGGACGTGGTGCTCGAGCGCCAGGAGCCGTACCCGGTGGTGGTGCTGGATCGCCACTGGAACGTGCTGATGAGCAATCGAGCGGCCATGCGCATGGTGGCGTTGCTGCTCCCCCCGGAGACGCTCGCGGCCATGGCCGATGGCAAGCCGCTGAACCTGGTGCACACCATCTTCGTGCATGAGGGGCTCAGGGAGTCGATCGAGAACTGGGAGGCGGTGGCTCACGCCACGGTGCTGCGCCTGAGCCGAGAAGCCGCGGCGAAGGACGACAAGCAGCTCAAGCAGCTGTTGCAGTCGGTCCTCGGCATGCCCGGAGTGCCCGCCGCCTGGCGCGTGCTGGATCTCGGTGCGACCACGAATCCGTTCATCCCGCTGGTGCTCAGCCGCGGCGAGCTGCGCCTCAACCTGTTCACGACGCTGAGCTCCATCGGGACCCCGCTGGACGTCACGCTGCAGGAGCTGAGCCTCGAGACCTATTTCCCTGCGGATGATGAGACGGATCGCGCTCTGGAGCGCCTGGCAGACGGCTGGCAACCCAACCTGAGCGCTGCGCCCAAGGATCTGGGCGCGGTGGGCTGAGCCGTCGGCAGCTCGAGCGCGCCCGGCTCCGAGCTGCTCGGCTCTGAGCCACTCAACTCTCACCTCCCCCGGCTCTGAGCTGCTCAGCGCGGAAATGGCGAGAAATCGCCACGCAACTGCGCGGGAAGTCGCCTTGCCGCGAGCCTGGCGCTAGCTACACTCCGCGGCGCTTGGCCTCCGTGAATGCCCCCGCTGCCGCGCCTCCCAGTGGCGCGCCCCTGTCCGCGACGCGGGAGGCGACGCTGCTGCGCCTGTACTACGTGGCGATCTTCGCGGCGCTCGGGGTCTTCGTGCCGTTCTTCCCCAGCTGGCTCGAGGCGCGGGGGATCCGAGGCTGGGAGCTGGGCCTGGTGACGGGGGTCATTCCGCTGGCGAGCTTCATCGGGCCGCTGGTGTTCGGCTACATCGCCGATCGGTACGCCCTGCGCGCGGCGATCATTCGCGTCGCGTGCGCCGGGGCCGTGCTGTGCATCGGGGCGCTGGGGGCGCTCGGCGGCTTCGGCTTGCCGACTGGGCTCGTCACCGTGCTGGTGCTGATCGCGGCGTTCGCCTTCTTTCGTTCACCGCTGGTGATGGTGGCTGACGTTTCCGCGATGGAGACGCCGAGCAACTACGGTCGGCTCCGGCTGTGGGGCTCCCTCGGCTTCATGATCATGGCGCTCGTCGCAGGTCAGCTGCTGGAGGTGAACAGCGCGACGGGGCTGCCGCTGTTCGTCGGGCTGAGCCTGTTCGCTGCGCTCGCCATCGCGCTGTTCATGCCGGCGCGCGCGGCGCGGCCCGCTGGGCCCGTGCTGGA
This sequence comes from Polyangia bacterium, assembly GCA_030433055.1. Lineage (GTDB taxonomy): Bacteria > Myxococcota_A > Polyangia > Polyangiales > Polyangiaceae > JAHBVY01. The sequence continues at coordinate 2,854 of JAUILJ010000397.1, read as the reverse complement.
GGGCGTCAAGGAGCTGCTGGGCGCTCAGCGCTTTCGGCTGTTCTTGCTGGTGACGTTCTTCTGGTTCGCGTCTCACTCGGGCTACGACCTGGTGATCGGGCGCCACCTGCGTGATCTCGGCGGCTCTGGTTCCCATGTGGGAATTGCTTGGGGGATCGGCGTCACGGCAGAGATCGTGCTCATGGCCTTCTCGGCGCCGCTGTTCGCCCGCTACTCGAGCGGCGCGCTCTTCAGCTGGGCGCTGTTCGGGACGGTGCTGCGCTGGCTGCTGCTGGCGGCGACCCCGAGCTTGCCGCTGGCGCTGGCGCTCCAGCCGCTGCACGCCGTGTCCTTTGGCCTGACATGGTTGTCAGCCTTGGCGCTGATCCAGGAGCAGGCACCGCCCAGCGCACGAGCCACTGCCCAGGGCGCGTTCAGCACCGCCTCGGCGCTGGGTGCGAGCAGCGGTGCGCTGCTCTGGGGCAGCTTGTACGAGGCCCAGGGTGGGCGCGTCGTGTTCCTGGTCGCGGCGGGTATCGCGCTGCTGGGTGCGCTCACCACGCTGCGCCTCGTCGGGCTGACTCGGGGCACTGGGTCGCGCGCCGACGGCTCTGTCGGGCCCATGCCCTGAGGTTTCTTTCTGAGTCGAACGCGGGGAGCCCAGGCCGATTGTTTCCTCGCGGTCGGAGGCGAGCAGTTGTCTGGTCATGGCGGCATGCTTCGTGCTTAGCTCGCTGCACTTGCCGGATCTCGTCGCCGGTGGGCTCCTTGGCCCGCCCAGTGTGGATCCGAGGCAACACGAGGAATGATGTCAAACGGCAACACCTGGACCGCGCGTCGCTCGCTTGGGGCGCTCCTGACCACCGCGCTGCTGCTCGGCTCGAGCGCCGCCCATGCTCAAGACGGAGCCGAGGTGGCGCCGCTGCCGCCTCCCCCACCACCGCCTTCCGGTGCGTCGGGTTGGGGGCCCGCCACGCCTAACCCCCAAACGCCCGGTGCTCGGCCGGGGCCGCTGGACTCCCGGGCGGGTATGGTCAAGGTCACGCTGGAGTCCGCGGAGCCTGGGGTGCGTGTGGAGCTCCATTATCGCCGCGCGGATCCAGAGAACTCGGAGCCGATCCTCTCGTGCATCGACACCTGCAGCACCCACGTCCCGCGAGGCCGATACAAATTCTACGTCGTGGGGGACGACTCGTTCGTGTCGGGTTCCCGCGAGGTGGACATTCAGGACGACGTCGTGCTGGTGATCGATCCGGACACCACCGAGCATCGCACCATCGGCCTCGTGCTCGGAGTGGGCGGCATCATCAGCTTCGGCGTGGGCGTGTCACTGCTGCTCAATGGCGCGGTGCAGGCCAATGACAGCAAGGCTGAAACAGGCGCCTGGATGCTGCTGGGTTCCCTGGTAGCCATCCCCGTTGGCTGGGTGATGTTCGGCACTTCGTTCAAGCCGGAGTGGGACGAAGAATACCGCACGGATAGAGAAGCCGGGAGGAAGCTCGAGCCGCGCTGGAGCGTCGGTGTCGCCCCCGTCAAGGGCGGCGGGGTGTTCGGCGCCAGCCTGACGTTCTGAAGTGAGCCGCTGGCCGCGGTCGCGCTAGCTTCGGTGGCCGATCACCGCGATGCCGAATTCCTCGCGGATATCCTTCAGCTGACGGTGCATGTACAGCGCGTGGTGCTGCCAGGGCCAGCGGGCGTGCATGCGCCGGGCGCGCCAGTACACGCGGACGAGGTCAGGCAGGGTCAAGAGCGTGGCCTTGAGCATGACCCACCAGCCCGCGTCATCGAAGATCTGCTTCGCGTCTGGGTTCCGCAGGTACGCCATGTACTTCTTGATGCCGACGTCGCTGCCCAGCATCGTCCAGGTGTCCACCAGCGCCTCGTCGTGGATCGAGGTGTCACAGCCAAACACCACGTGACACGCATCGTGGGGGATGAACAGCTCCTGAGACTCGGGGCTCAGCTGCTCGGGCGGCAACAGGTTTGGCATCTTCGCGTAGTACTCGGCCAGGCCCTCGGCCAGGGTCTGCTGGGAGCCCTGCTCGCAGTAGTGGAGGGTCGATAGCTCCTCGGTGCTGCGCCGTGAGATGGGTTGCTTCGCGGAAACGAGCGCGCCGCTGGTGCTTGACTGACTACCTGGTTCTGGAACAGCTGCGTTCATGACCTTTCTCCTTTGGAATGCGTGTGTGGTGTTGAACAAGATCGTGGGTTTGGGGGGTGAGGCGCGCTGGGCTACAGCCGCTGCTCGCCTCGAGCCGACGCGTAGTCGGGCAGCTCCAGGTCGTCCCTGATGGAGCGACCTGCGATCAACTTGGTGAGGAAGGGATATGAAGCCGCGGCGATCCCCCAGTCGCGGATCTTGATGGCGAGCTTCGACTGCGGAGCGAAGAACGAAGCCATCTTGAGCGCGGCGTGCTGCTTGTCCTCGAGGAAGCCCTTGAGCTTGTGCTCGTACTCGGCGAACGCGCGCTGGTAGTCGCCGCCGGCGCGGTCGAGCTCTCCAGCCAGCACGTAGGCTTCAGTCATGGCGAGGCCGGTGCCCTCACCCGCCAGCAAGCTGGCGCAAGCCGCGGCGTCGCCGATCAGCGCCGTGCGCCCCTTCGACCAGTGATCCAGGTGGATCTGGCTGACGCTGTCGAAGTACAGGTCGTCGGTCTGCGCCAGGTGCTGGAGGATCTGCGGCACCTCCCACTCCACGTCAGCGAACACCTTGTGCAGCGCAGCCTTCACCTCGCTAGCCTTGGGTAGCTCACCGAGCAGTTCCGAGCGGAAAGTCAGCAGGAACAGCGTCTGATCATCCCGCAGGCTCACTCGCGCCACCTGCCGCTTGAGCATTGCGCGCGGGTCGTGCGGTACCGGCGCATGGGTGTGATGG
>JAUILJ010000396.1 GCA_030433055.1 Polyangia bacterium | reverse complement strand
ACTTCTTGATCGGCTTCTTGGGGTCGTAGAAGCCCGACTCCGCGTACAAGCGGTAGTTCCAGCCGCCGGCGTTGTAGGTCGGGATGCTGAGCGCACCGTCTGCAAGCGACTTGTTCTCGTCGTAGAGCTCGTTCAAGTCGATGTCAGTGACGCTACCCATACCTTCGCAGCGTGGACACATGCCGCCGGTGCGCTGGAATGTTTTCCGTACGGTTTTCTTCTTGCCCTTCTCCACCGTGAGGGCGCCGGTCGCTCTCACGGACGCCACGTTGAACGAGAAGGCCTGGGGTGAGCCGATGTGGGGCTTGCCAACGCGGCTGAACAGGATGCGCAACAGCGCGTTGGCGTCCGTCGCGGTGCCCACGGTGGAGCGCGCGTTGGCGCCCATGCGCTCCTGGTCGACGATGATGGCCGTGGTGAGGCCCTCCAGCACGTCGACCTCGGGGCGCGCCATGGTCGGCATGAAGCCCTGCACGAACGCGCTGTAGGTCTCGTTGATCATGCGCTGGGACTCAGCAGCGATGGTGCCGAACACCAGCGAGCTCTTGCCCGAACCGGAGACGCCGGTGAACACCGTGAGCCGGCGCTTGGGCAGCTCGACGCTGACGTCCTTCAGGTTGTTCACCCGCGCGCCCACCACGCGGATCGCGTCGTGGCTATCGGCGGGGTGCTGAGTCGACTTGCCGTTGGTCTTCTTGGCGCTCATCGTGGCTCTTATCTCACGCCCGGCGGGCCTGTGGGGGCCGCTTGAAATACGGCAGCGCGAAGAGGTAGATGCCAGTCAACGACAGCACCGCGAGCGGCAGGAGCGGCACGTACGACATCCAGAGGATGGGTTCCTTCTGCGCCATGGCGATCGTCGTGGCGATCACGCTCAGCACGAAGAACGCAGACACCCAGCGGTGAAACTGGCGCATCCAGCGGCTCATCACTTGCGCTCCTGGATGCGCAGGTCGTTGCCTGCAGGGTCGCGGAACGCGCAGTCGCGCAAACCGTAGGGCTGATCCATCGGCTCCTGCACGACTTCGGCGCCTGCGGCTTGCAGCTTCTCGAAGGTCGCGTCCACGTTCGGCGTCGCCAGAACGATCTTGCCGAAGGTGCCCTTGGCCATCATCTCCGCGATCATCTGTTGCTCAGCCTGGGTGACGCCCGGGTTCGCCTGGGGAGGGTAGAGCACGATGTTGGTGTTGGGCTGTCCGGGCGGGCCCATCGTGATCCAGCGCAAGCCGTTGTAGCCCACGTCGTTGCGCACCTCGAAGCCCACCACGTCGCGCCAGAAGGCGACGGAGGCGTCGGGGTCGGTTTGGGGGAGGAAGCTCGAGTGAATGCTGATGTCCATGGTCGAGAAGTTAGTTCCGCCGCGCGGGGCGCGCTTCTCGATTCCTGACCGGTTTCGTCTCGGCGCTATTCAGCTGTTTTTTGGGGGGAGATCGAACTGGGCGAGTCACTTGCTTGGCCACACAAGCGGGCATGCCTTCAGTCGACTGCTGGTGCTCTCGATAGGCGCTGGGTGACACACCGACCAGCTCCGTGAAGCGCGTGCTGAACGTCCCGAGCGACGAACAGCCCACCTCGAAACACACTTCGGTCACGCTCAGGTCGCCGCGACGCAAGAGCGTCATCGCGCGCTCGATGCGTCGAGTCATCAAGTACGAGTACGGGGACTCGCCGTACGCCTTCTTGAACAGGCGGCTCAAGTGGCCCGCCGACATTCCCACGCCGCGCGCCAGGGACTCGACATCGAGGGGCTGTTGATACTCACGATCCATGCGATCGCGCACCCGCCTGAGCTTGACCAGGTCCTTCAGGTAGTCGTCGCGCGTGTTGGTCACTGAGCGGATCCTGCCAGATGGTTCGCGGTTGTCTAGTCAGCGGCTCTCACCCAAAAATAGAAGCGAGCGATCAGATCACGAATCCCCGAGGATATGCCACGGGCTATTTGAGCCAGCGTTGTTCGCACTCGTCGAGCCAGGCGTCGAGCGTGGGCTCGCCACACCAGATGCTCCGCCAGGCACGGACCAAAGGTGAGGCCGCCAGCGCCCACCGTGGGATCTACAGGCCTCGCGCTCCCAGGCTGACGACTCGGTTCGGGGGGAGTGACGGGCCTCCACTGCGGCCCGCTTGGGCGTGCGTTGAGGCACTTGGCGACCGAGGGGCGCGAAAATCAGGGTGGCCTACAAACTGGGCTGCCGTACGCACCGCGCCAGTTTACAAGGCGCGATTGCCAGCGAAATCGGCAATTTGTTGCATTCTCAAGGCGGCCGCTTCGGGTTAGATCGCGGCCAGGCGCTTGCCCAATCCCCGGATCTAGCGCAAGGCGTCAGCTGCTCCGCAGAGTCGAGATGGTCTCGGCGGCTCCGGAGCCCAACTGCTCGCGGCACCTCGAGAAAATCGCGGCGTCGCGAGCGCTCGCAAGCAAGGAAACGACCTGTGGCCCGCTTCATCGACGAGCTCAAGAGAACCCACGACAACAACTCGCTGCGCGCTTCGGACATTGGCTCCGAGGTCGTGCTGTTCGGCTGGGTGAATAATCGTCGTGACCACGGCTCGATCATCTTCGTCGACTTGCGAGATCGGGAAGGCCTCACCCAGATCGTCTTCGACCCCGACACCGCGCCGGAGGCTCACAAGCAGGCCGAGGCGCTGCGCGGCGAGTGGTGCATCGGCATCAAGGGCAAGGTGCGCTCCCGCGGCATGCAGATGAGCAAGAAGACGGGTGAGATGGTCAGCGCCACCAACCCGAACCTCGCGACCGGTGAGATCGAGGTCGAAGTGATGGAGGCGACGGTCTTCAACCGGAGCGAGACTCCGCCGTTCGAGCTGCTCGACAAGGTCGACACCAAGGAAGAGATCCGCCTGCAGTATCGCTTCCTCGATCTGCGTCGTGCGCCGCTGCAGCGCGCGCTGCGCATGCGTCACAACCTGAACCAGGCCGCGCGGAACTACTTGAGCGAGGCCGGCTGCCTCGAGCTCGAGACGCCGTTCCTGGTCAAGTACACCCCGGGCGGCGCGCGCAACTTCCTGGTGCCGAGCCGAACTTCCGCGGGGAAATTCTACGCGCTGGCGGAGAGCCCGCAGCTGTTCAAGCAGCTGTTCATGGTGGCCGGCTACGAGAAGTACTTCCAGATCGTGCGCTGCTTCCGCGATGAGGACCTGCGCATCGACCGTCAGCCGGAGTTCACCCAGATCGACATCGAGCTGTCCTTCGTGAACCAGGACGACATCTTCAACCTGGTCGAAGGCTTGATCTTCGCCATGTGGAAGGCCAACGGGGTCGATCTCAAGGAGCTGTACCCAAGCGGCCACTTCCCGCGCATGGACTTCGAAGAGTCGATGCGGCTGTACGGCAACGACAAGCCAGATCTGCGCTTCGGCATGCCTCACGTCGATCTGACGGAGCTCATCACCCAGCACGAGGGCGGTGGCATTCCGTTCTTCCAGCCCATCGCCGAGAAGTTCAAGAACGGCACCTACCGTAAGGATCTGCCGGCGGAGATCATCAAGGCGATGGTCATCCCGGCCAGCGCCAACTTCAGCCGCGCCGACGGCGACAAGCTGGAGAAGCTGGCGCGAGGCATGGGCGCTGGAGGCCTGGCTCGAGCCAAGGTGGGCGCCAGCGGCGAGTGGACCCAGAGCCCGCTGGCCAAGAGCATCACCGACGAGATGCGCACGGCCATCAACGAAGCCTGCGGCGCGAAGGAAGGCGACATCATCCTGTTCCAGTCTGGCAAGACCAGCCTGGTGCACACCGTGATGGCGAACCTCCGCCTTGCCCTGGGGAAAAAGTTGGGGCTCATCCCGGAGAGCGGCCACGGCGACCAGTGGAACTTCCTCTGGGTCGTCAACCCACCGCTCTTCGAGTACGACGACGACAACAAGCGCTGGGCGGCGGCGCACCACGCCTTCACCCGACCCTTCGACGACCACGTCGACTTGCTGGAGAAGGACCCCGGGCTCGTGCAGTGCTACCGCTACGATCTGGTGCTCAACGGCTTCGAGATCGGCGGCGGTTCCGTGCGCCTGCATGACCCCGACGTGCAAGCCCGGGTGTTCCGCACGTTGGGCATCGGCGACGCCGAGGCGGAGGAGAAGTTCGGCTTCTTGCTCAAGGCGCTGCGCTATGGGGCACCACCCCACGGCGGCATCGCGATCGGCATGGATCGCGTGGCGATGCTGATGGCAGGCACCGACAGCATCCGCGACGTTATCGCCTACCCGAAGACGCAGAAGGGCACCGATTTGATGACGGACGCGCCCGGCGGCGTCTCGGCGGACCAGCTCGCGGAGCTGCGCATCGCGTCGCTGGTCAGCGACGAAGGCTAGGCTCGGGCGCGAGCCTTAGGCTCGGAGAAGCCGAGGGTTTTCAGATGGAAACGGCGCCTGACGGCGCCTCCATCGCTCCGACCCACGCGGTCCGGGCGCTGCTCTGATACCGTTGGAGCATGCGCCCGCTCAGCTCTGCCGTGTGTCTACCCGCCGTCGCTTGCCTGTTGCTCACCGCGTGCCCGAGCCAGGAGTCGTCGAACACGGCGACCTCCACCAACCTGCCGGTGAGCGCGTCCGCGCCCGCCGTGGCCATCGCGCCGCTGCCTCCCAGCGCGGAGCGCCAGCGCCCGTCCCACCTCGAGCCCGCGAAGCCCGCTGCCTCGGCTCCATGCAAGGCGCTGCCAGAGGGATCCGGCGCGACCCATGAGCTGGCCCGCGTGATCCGCGAGCTCACGTGCACCCCGGAGCTGTTCTACAAGGCGCCCGCCGAGGTGGAGGCCGCGCTCAAGCTGCCGGAAGGCGTTGAGTTTCACTTCTCGGGTCCACGCTCCGCCGCGCTGAAGCTCAAGACGGCGCCGTCAGCGAAGGAGCTGGCCAAGGCGATGGGCATCGAGTCTCCCGTGATCACCACCGCGTCGAGCGGAGCCTGGGCCACGCACAACTGGTACCTCGGCTCCAATAAATCCAGTGGGAAAATGGATCTCTGGGGCCCCGCGAACGCAGCCATTGGCGTGGGCCACCGTGGCAAGCTCGATGACACCATTGGCACGGTCAAGGAGCTGAAGGATGAGGCGCTGACGGGGTACATCACCATCGCCATGCCCGAGAGCGTGATCGCAGTGCGAGACGACGACGTCGCGCTCAAGATGCTGATCCATGCGGTAACGAAGATCGCGGCGAGCCCCAGCTTGCTCAAGCAGGAGCCGGAGGAAATCGCCAAGCGGCTGGGCCTGGACGACGGGCGCTTCCGCGTCACTCGAGTCGCCATCGGCACCGGGCCGAGCGCGATCAAGGGCGTCGACCTGTGGATCGCGCGCAGCCAGGTCGCGGCGGCTCCGATCATCGAGACGTTCGGTCTCAAGGGCAAGATCGAGCACGAGCGCGCTCACGACAGCGACTCCATCGTGCTCCACGTCGAGGGGACACCACCGGGCACTTCGGGAGATGATCACCTCTGGAAGGGCATCACCCTGAAGCCGACGTTCGAGCCGCGGAGCGGCGTGACGCTGGGCAGCAGGGCGAACCCCAAGGACTACACACTCGACGGTGTGCAGGTGATGCCAGGAAACTCCAAGACGGCTCCGTGACTTTGCCGTGGGGAAGTGACTAAGGTGCGGCGCTACTCGGCGGCGATGGGCGCTGGTTGCCTCGCTCGCGCCGCCCACTCCCGAACCCTCTCCATGTAGAGGTAGAACACGGGCGTCACGTACAGGGTGAGTAGCTGAGAGAAGAACAGGCCACCGACCACCGCGAGACCGAGTGGCTGACGAGACTCGGCTCCGGTCCCGATGCCCAGAGCGATGGGGAGCGTGCCGAAGAGCGCAGCCATGGTCGTCATCATGATGGGTCGGAAGCGCACGGCGCACGCCTCCTGAATTGCCTCCTCGGCGCTCACGTCGCTTTCTGCGCGGCGTGCGACCGCGAAGTCGACCATCATGATCCCGTTCTTCTTCACCAGCCCGACCAACAGGATCACTCCGACGAACGCGTAGACGTTCAAATCCTGGCCAAACAGCAACAGCGTGACGAGTGCTCCAAAGCCGGCAAACGGCAGCGCCGAGAGGATCGTGATCGGGTGCAGCGCGCTCTCGTACAGGATCCCGAGCACGATGTAGATAACGAACACCGCGACCAGCAGCAGGAACCCCAGCCCCGACAGTGACGACTGAAACGCCTCTGCGGAACCCTGGAAGGTGGCGCTGATACTCGAAGGGAGCACCCGGTTCGCTGTGTTCTCGGCCAGATCCACGGCCTCGCTGAGTGAGTGCCCGTTGCGCACGTTGAACGAGATGGTTGCCGCGGGGAGCTGGCCCGAGTGATTGACGCTGAGGGGACCGACGGACTGGTCTAGATCCGCCAGGGACAACAGCGGCACCAGCTTGCCGGAGTCTGAGCGCACCCGCAGCTTCGAGAGCGCGCTGGGTTCGCGCTGAGTTCGTGGGTCCAGCTCCAGGATGACTTGATAGCTGTCGCTCTTGGCGAAGATCGTGCTGATCTGTCGCGATCCGTAGCCGCTATACAGGGCGTCTTCGATCCGCTGTACGGGGACCCCCAAGGCGGCTGCGCGATCCCGGTCGACCCGTACGTCTACCTGAGGGCTCTCGAGCTGTACGTCGCTGGTGACGTCGCTCAGGACGTTCGACTTGGCGAGCTCCGCGGTGAGCTGCGGGGTGTACTTGAACAGCTCCGCGGGCGACGAGCCTTGTAGCGTCAACTGGTATTCACTCTTGGTGCGTCGACCTCCGAGGCGGATGGGAGGTGGCACCTGGATGAAGGCTCGCATGCCTGCCAGGTTCGCCAGCTGTCCGCTCAGCTCACGTGCGATCTCCTCGGAGCTGTGCTCGCGCTCCCCACGGGGCTTCAGTCGGATGAACATGCGGCCCTGATTGGAGCCGCCGCGGCCCCCGCGGGCGCCCGCTATGGCCATGAAGGCCTCGACGTCCGGGTGCTTGCGAACGACCTCGGCCATCTGCACGGTGCGATCCCTCACCCCCTCGAACGAGATCCCTTCGATCGCCTCGGCGGTGATGTTGATCTGATCCGTGTCCTCCGTGGGCAAGAACCCCTTCGGCATGAACTGGAACAGGAAGACCGTTGCCGCGAGGATCGCTGCTGAGAACAGCATCGTCAGGCGGCGGTGCTGGATCACGCGGGCCAGGCTCTGGCCGTAGAGCGCCGCCACACGATCGAAGGCTCGCTCGCTCAGCTGGTAGAGCTTGCCGGGTTGCTGCTGCTCATGAGCTGGGCGCAACATACGCGCGGCCATCATCGGCGTGAGGGTCAGCGAGACGAAGCCCGAGATGAGGATCGAGATGGCGATGGTGAC
>JAUILJ010000395.1 GCA_030433055.1 Polyangia bacterium | reverse complement strand
CCGCACGCCTCGGTCATGCGCGGCGGGCATCGCCTCACCGTCGAGGCGGAGACGCTGGTTGAGCCGACCACCATCGACGAGATCTCCAAGTCGCGCGTCACCGAGGCGCTCGCAAACGTGCGCGCCGTGGGTGACACCTGTATCTCGTGTGCGCTGGACGCCGCTGAGCGCGCGCTCGCGAACCGCGATGGCATGGTCAACCGCGTGTTGCTGCTGACTGACGGCGAGCCGACCCGAGGGATGAAGGACGTCAACGGCTTCGAGCGCATGAGCGCTCGCCTGCGCGACAAGGGCATCCCCGTGAGCACCATCGGCGTCGACGTCGACTACAATGAGCGCATCCTCACGGCGATCGCGCGCGAGTCGAACGGCCGGCACTACTTCGTGGAGAATGCAGACTCCCTGGTGAAGATCTTCGAGGAAGAGCGCAACGCGCTGAAGAAGACCGTTGCCAAGGACACCGAGCTAGTGGTCGAGCTGGCCCCGGGTATCCGTGTAGAAAAAGTGTTCGACCGCTCATTCCGCCAGGAGGGCAACAAGCTGATCGTTCCCATGGGGACGGTCTCGGGGGGGGAGGAGAAGACGCTGCTCGTGCGCCTGAGCGTGCCGCGAGGCGCCGAAGGGGAGCGCGCCGTGGCCAAGGTGGACCTCGGATATCAGGACCTGGTGGAGCGTCGCCGCGGGTCGTGCAACGGCGAGCTGGCCGCGTTCATCAGCTCCGACCCGGCGCGGGTGACCACCCAGATGGATGCGTTCGTGGCTGCGCGCGTGGGCCGCAGCGAGACGGCGCAGTCACTCCTCGAGGCGAACGAGCTGTTCGCCCAAGGGCGGGTCGATGAGGCGCAGCGCCGCCTGACCAGTCAGCTCGAGGCGCTGAACAAGAGCCGCAGCGCAGCCAAGAAGGCGCCCAACTTCGCGCCCAAGGCAGACAAAGACTTCGAGCGCCAGCAGGCGGCGCTGGGCGCGGCGAACAGCGGCTTCGCTCAGCCTCCGCCCGCGCCGGGTGCAGCGCCCGCTGCGCCAGCTCAGGAGACCCGCAAGGGCAAGGCTCAAACCCGCTCCAACGCCGAGGAGGCAGCGGACCTGGCGTTCTAGCCTTACTTGATGACCATGAGCTGCCGCTCGCAGCGCCGCGGGCGCCGCTTGGAAATGACTTGGCTTCAAACGCGTCGAATCACGCGTTAGTGTTGGCTGGCTTGGCTTCGCCAGGCTGGGGGAACGATGCTGGGGCTGCCCTGGAGCATTACTACGTGGAAACAGTTGAGGGCGCGCCTCCGGAAGGTCGGCGTGGCCTCGACGCGTCCGCGACTTGTCTCCGAGGTCGCCGGCGATTTTCCGTATTTGGCGGGAACTTTTGCCAAGGCTCGGTATCCCAAGGCGTCTGTTTAGTGGCGGTGCGAGGCGTGTTAGCCCGGGCTGTTCCAAGTAGAGAGAGCGTTCGCTCGTGTATCCGTAAGGATTCGTGAGCGGGGTCAAAGGAAATCATGAACAACAAGCGCGGAATCCTGCGAGTCTTACTCATCGCCCTGTCGGTGTGCCTGGTTGGGGCCGTCGTGGTGTACGTGTTGAGGCGAGAACCGCCGCCCACTACCGCGGCGCCGATTCAGGCGCGGCTCGAGCTTGCCACGGGCGATGTCAAGATCGAGCAAGCCGGAGCCGAGGAGCGGGGCTCGAGCGGGATGGCGCTATTGAGCGAGTCCAAGGTGGTGACCGGTAAGGGCGCGCGGGCGCTCGTGCGGCTGCCTGATGGCTCGACCATGTTTCTGCGCGGAGACAGCGATGTGAAGCTGAGCGACGGTCAGATCACCCTCGGCAAGGGCGAATACTGGCTCAATGCTCCGCCGACGGACCGCACGGCGCTGGTGCACCAGGTCGGTGATGTGAGCGTGTCTGCCGTCGACTCCGGGCTGAGCGTCAAGCTGGCGGATTCAGCGGCGGTGATCTACGTGGCTCGGGGCATGGCCATCGTCACCGGCAAGGGTGGGCGTGTCGAGGTCAACGCCGGCGAGCAAGCGAGCGTCAAGGGGGCGGATGCGCCTCGGGTAGCGCCGCTGGCGTTCTGGGACGACTGGACCGGCGGCATGGCGGAGTTCGCCGCCGGCGGGAGCATTCCGGGGGCGGGCACGGGTACCATCTACGGCGTCGACGATGGTGCCGCTCCGGGGAGTGCCACGCGGAAACTCGAGATCTCCAAGCAGGCCGTGCGGGCCGTGGTGCGCAATGGCCTCTCGGAGACAGAGGTCGACCAGACGTTCTTCAACCCTGGCTCCCGTGACGTGGAAGGCTGGTACTGGTTTACCTTGCCCAACGGAGCCAGCGTGACCGGCTTCTCTGTCGAGACCGATGGCGTGCTGGTTGAGGGCGAATTCCAGGAGAAGAAGGAGGCGGCCCAGAACTACGGGACCGCGAAGGCCACCGGGCATGCCCCGGCGATCCTCGAGTGGGTGGACCAGAGCACCTACCGCGCCCGCATCTTCCCCGTGCGATCCGGAAAGACGCGGCGCGTGGTGCTGCGCTACATCGAACTCAAGCCGGTGGTGGAGAACGTCATCGAGTACGTCTACCCCATGGGGCGCGGCGAGCCCGTGCGCATCGGTGAGTTCTCGCTGGCCGTGGATCTCGGCAAGGCCGGGGAGAGCATGAAGATCGCGACCCTGGCTGACGCGCGGGTGGAAGAAGGCGGACGCAAGATCACGATGCGGCGGTCAGGCTTCACGCCGCGGGCTGACTTCCAGCTCGAAGCGACCACGAGCGAGGACCGCGCGCCCTTGCGCATCTCGCGCTTCAAGGCCGGGGGGGAGACCGCAGACTACCTGATGGCGCGCTATACGCCGGACATCGACTGGAACTCAGCCGAGCAACCCCAGGCCGATGTCGTGGTGGTGGTGGACACCTCTGCGGCGGGCGACGAAGCCAGCCGACAGCTGAGAGCACAGACCGCGGAAGCCATCCTGCGTGCCATGAGCGAGAGCGACCACTTCGCCCTGGTCAGCGTCGACGTGCGCCCGACGGTGCTGCACCCGAAGGAGGGCCTCGCCGCTGCGAACGACAAGGAGATCGCGAAGGCGCTCGAGGCGCTCGCTGAGCATTCGAGTGGCGGCGCGACAGATCTCGCGTCTTCGTTCGATGTGTCCCTGAAGCGTCTTCACGGCACGGCGCAGCCCGCCGTGGTGTACGTCGGCGATGGTGTGGCGACCAGCGGTGAGATGACCGGGGAGCAGCTGATCGAGCGCCTGCGCCGCGCGATGACCAGCAGCCGCTCGAGGTTGTTCACCGTCGCGGTCGGCGCCGAGTCCGATCGCGCGTTGCTCGGGGAGCTGGCGCGAGCCGGTGGTGGCTCTGCCTTCCGCGTGCAAGAGAGTGATCAGACGACCGCTCAGGCGCTCGAGCTGCTCTCCAGCATCAAGCTACCGACGCTGACCGATTTCGAGATCGATCTCGGGGCGGGCCTGGACGAGCCATTCGTGAGCAACAGCGGCAAGGTGAGCAAGGGCCAGGAAGTGGTGGTGCTGGCGCGCACGCATCACGACATCCCTTCGGAGATCAAGGTGAAGGGGCACTTCGCGGGCAAGCCGTTCGAGAAGTCTTACCCCGTCAAGCAGGACGACAGTGTCGTGCAGGCGTTCGTCCCCCGGCTCTGGGCTGCGGAGTATGTGCGGCGCTTGCTCGGTTCCGCGCAGGGCGCTGACGCCGAGCAGGGACGCATCGCGGCTCTCGGGCTGGAGTACGGTCTGATGACACCCTACAGCAGCATCCTGGCCCTCGAGAGCGAAGCGGCATATTCGCGTATGGGAATTGAACGCAAGAAGAACCCGCTGCGCGGGGTGCGCTTGGGTATGCTGTCGCCCGATCAGGAGTGGCGGCTGTCGCAGACCTTGGCTGCGCCGGCCGTGCCCCAGGTCGCGATGGGCTGTAGCAAGCTCGAGCGGACCCTTGGCGGAGACTCCGAGGAGGCGCCCGCGAGCGTCTCCGACGATCGCCAGGGGGGCACAGGGACCCGGGCCAAAGGTGAGGAAGGCTCGATGGGCAAGCCGAGCGGTAACGCGTCGCCCAAGCGTTATGGTGTGCGCGGCCCCAGCGACGATCCCGCGCCCCAAGCCCCTCCTCCCAAGGCGGCAGCCCAGGCGGAAGCCGCGGACACGCCGCTAGAAGAGGCCAAGGAGGACGCGGAAAAGGAAGCGGAATCCAAGCCGTTGTTCGCGGCCAAGCAGCACGCGGCGCGCCCTGGCGGGGGCGGGCAGGGCTTTGGCCTTGCCGGGGGAGGGAAAGCCAAGCCCGCTTCCGGCAGCGCATTCCGCGCGGAAGCTCGCCTCGACAAGGACGCGAAGACCGAAGAACCAGAATCGGACAACGGGGTTGCGGACGCGCTGCGTGATGCTCCGGAGTTCGGGATGATCACCCTCCTCGGGGGCAAGAAGGGCAGGGTCGCGGGCAACGGCTGGGGCGGAACCATCGTGGCCAGCACCTGCAGCGACAGCTCCGAGCGCCCACTGGCTCAGCGGGTGCTGCTGTGGAAGAAGCGCATCTCCACCGCTCGCAGCTCGAGCGATCTCATCGCCCGCTACCGCAGCGCGTTCCAGGCGTGCGAGCTCAAGGACTGGCGCAGTGAGCGCGCGTTCCTCGGGCTGCTTCAAGCCAAGGTGGACACGCCGTCGGCTGCGAACACCGTGCTCGGCTTCTTCCGTAGTCGACCGGACGTGCAGAAGTTCATCGCCAAGCTGATCCTCCGGCGCAGCGTGGATCCGGCGCTCACCGCCGCGGTGGAGCAGCAGCTGTTCGGTAGTCGCGTGTCGTGGAGCGACGTGGACCGCCAGCTCAGCGAGATCACCGACGTCGACAAGCGCATCGCCAAGCTCAAGGAGTTCATGGCGCGGGCCCCAGAGGATCCCAACGGCGACATCCGCCTGGTGAAGCTGCTCAGCCTAGCGGGGCGCAAGGACGAAGCACTGGCGCACGGTCGTCGCCTGCGAGATCGCGGGTTCATCACCCCGCAGATCGCCCGCAAGCTGGGCGACGTGTTGGCCCGCGCAAAGCTGGACGCCGAGGCAGTGCGCACCTACTCGGAGATCGTGGAGTTCGACCCCGAGAGCGCGCCATCCCGGCTCCTGCTGGGCGATATCTACCTCAGCCACGGCTGGTATGCGCCCGCCTATCGCCAGTACAAGACGCTCAGTGAGCTGCAACCTGGCTCTCCGCTCGGGGAGCTGAGGCTGGCGGCCGCCGCGGCAGGTGCGGGACGCATCGACGAATCCCTGCGGATTCAACGCCAGGTCGCGTCCGCGGAGGGCACGCCGGGCCCCAACGACCCTCGGCTCTGGGCTCGGCTGTTGTCCGCCGCGCGGCTCGCGCGCTTGATGGTGGATCCGCCTCCGCCGACTCCAGGGCAGCCGAAGGTCGATCCAGCACGTCGGAAGGCGAACATCGAGCGCAAGCTGAAGGAACTCCAGCTCTTCAGCGGCGAAGGCACGCTGGTGATCCTCACCTGGGAAGATCTGACGTCGAGCCTGCAGCTGATGACGCTGGACGGGAAGGCGGCGGTCGCCACCGGGGATGTCACTCGAGCCGCTCCCGTTGGGCTCAGCTCCGCGCTGATCCCCAACACCGACTACGCTCGCCTCACCTACGCGGCTCAGTTGATGAGCGAGCTCTCGGATGATCCCATCCCGCTCGTCCGCCAGGACATCAGCTGGGACGGAAAGAGTTTCAGCGTGAAGGTCACCAAGCACACGCTGGAGCCTCGAGAGCAGAAGATCGAACTGTAAGGTCGTAGCAAGTCCTAGCTTTGTCTACATTCGCACACCGTCCGATACCGTCTCGGTCAGGCGTTCGCTTTGCAGGTATGCTCAGGCATGGCTTTGCGTTCGACGGCCCGGGTGGGCCTGTTTCTTAGTGCTTCATGCGTCGGTCTCGCCCTGAGCGCCTGGGGCTGTGGTTCCGATGAGAGCTCCAGTTCGGGATCTGGAGGTAGCTCCGGGGGCAACGCTGGTGGAAGCGCCGGAGCCGCTGGCAGCGGTGGGAGCGTCGGCGGCAGCGCTGGCAGCGCGGGGAGTCCGCCGTCGTGCGACGTCCACGCGACCAGCGCCGCGCCGAGCTTCGTGCGCAACACCGCCGCGTGGGGCTTGGAGGGGGTCGAAGGCAATCGAATTTCCGCCGTGGATTTGGATGGCGACGACTACCCAGATCTGATCATCCACGGGCTCTCCAACAACACCCGCGCCCCGAACAGCGCGCCGACCTCCCGCATCCTGATGAATCGAGAGAAGGCGGGCGGTGGCCGCGAGTTCGTCGACGAGACGTTGGCGAGCGGCTACGGGATGCCCCGGGATGGCGACACGGAGAACCAGCGCTCCACCCAGCTCGCGGTCGCCGCAGACGTGGACAACGACGGCGACCTCGATTTGTTCAGCGGGACCTACACCGACAAGACCAAGCTCGACAATCCTCAGACTCCAGGCCAGATGGATCGGAGCGAAGTGCTGCTGAACGATGGCTCAGGGCATTTTAGCCTGGCGCCTCAGTTAGTACCTCACGGAAATACAGCGCACCCGACCTCCGGCGCCACGTTTGCCGACGTAGATCTGGACGGCAACATCGACCTCTTCGTGGTTGGCTGGTACGACCGCTACGGCTTCAGCAACGCGGGCACTCAGGCGCGGCTCTACATGGGCGCCGGAGACGGCACGTTCATGGACATCACCGGCGCCGTGGGACTGCGCACGAACGAGACTGGCTATACCGCGGGCACCAACCATCGCCCCGCCTATGGCACCACCAGCTGCGACGTGGACGGCGACGGCGACATGGATTTGCTGATCAGCGCCTACGGGCGGCAGCTGAATCAGCTGTACCTGAACGACGGCACGGGCAGTTTCACCGATGTGGGGCCCGAGAGTCTGTTCGCGGGCGACGAGAACCAGAGCTATGCGGACAACCAGTTCTTTCTCTGCTGGTGCACGGTGCACGACGATCCGGCTTGCCCCAGCGAGGGCCCGAAGGTGCAGTGCCCGACTCCCGCCGACGGCTACTGGTCCAGCACCGACACGCTAGCGTGGCGAAACAACGGCAACACGTTCAGCACCGCGTGCGGCGACGTGAACAACGATGGCCTCGCCGATCTCTACAACGCGGAGATCCACCACTGGTGGGCCGGCGACGGCAGCGATTCGTCGCGCCTTCTCCTCGGGGATATGAGTGGTGGCAGCATCAAGTAGATTTGTTTTTAGCAAAAGGATGGCCTGTCGCCAAGGCAGAAACCGCAGCCAGTGAATTATTTAACCGTGCACAACATACCGTTTCTAATGTGTTGGTAGATC
>JAUILJ010000394.1 GCA_030433055.1 Polyangia bacterium | reverse complement strand
CGACTACTCGAGCCCCAACGTGGCCAAGGAGATGCACGTCGGGCACCTGCGTTCGACGATTATCGGTGACGCAGTCAGTCGGGTCCTGAGCGCGAAGGGGCACGTCATCATCCGTCAGAACCACCTCGGAGACTGGGGCACGCAGTTCGGCATGTTGATCGAGAACCTGCTCGAGCAGGGCACGGATCTCGGCAGCGTGCGGGAGCTGACGACGATCTACCAAGCGGCGAAGAAGCGCTTCGATGAGGAACCGGAGTTTCAGGAGCGTGCCAAGCAGCGCGTGGTCAGGCTCCAGGGCGGCGATGAAGAGACGCTGAAGATCTGGCGCCGCCTGGTCGAAAAGACCATCGAGTACCTCGACGGAGTGTACAAGCGCATGGGCGTTCTGCTTGAGCCGAAGGACGTGTGCGGCGAGAGCTTCTACAACCCGATGTTGCCGGGTGTGGTCGAGCGGCTGAAGGCTGAAGGCCACCTGGTGGAGAACGACGGCGCCCAGTGCGTGTTTCCCGAAGGATTCAAGAACAAGCAGGGCGATCCGCTGCCGATGATCGTGCAGAAGCGCGACGGCGGCTACCTCTACGCCACCACGGATCTGGCCGCGGTGCTCCACCGCACCCAGACCCTCGGCGCCACCTGGCTGATCTACGTGATCGGTCTGCCCCAGGCCTCCCACGTGGACATGCTGAAGAAGGTCGTGACCGACTACGGCTGGATCGGCCCAGACGTGACCATGCAGCACGTGGGCTTCGGCTCCGTGCTCGGCACTGACGGAAAGCTGCTCCGCACGCGCTCCGGCGGCTCGGGCACCGTGAAGCTGGCGGACCTGCTGGACGAGGCGGAGGAGAAAGCTGCGGCCGCGGTGAAGGCGAAGAACCCGGAGCTCGACGCCGAGCGCACCCAGGAGATCGCCCGCGCCATCGGCATCGGCGCCTTGAAGTACGCCGACCTCTCCAGCGACCGCGTGAAGGACTACGTCTTCGACTGGGACCGCATGCTGGCCTTCAACGGCAACACCGCGCCCTATCTGATCAACGCCTACGTGCGCACCCAATCCATTTTCCGTAAGGCTAACATCGATCCGGCATCGCTAGATCTGTCGGCGCTCGAGGTGAAGGAGGACGCCGAGCGGGCGCTGTTGCTCCAGCTCGTGCGCTACGCATCGGCGGTGGAGTCGGTCGCGGCCAGCCTCGAGCCTCATCGTCTGTGCGTTTACCTCTACGATGTGGCGTCGGCGTTCCATCCGTTCTTCGAGAAGTGCCCGGTGATCAAGGGCGACGTGGAGCCCGAGGTACGCGCGAGCCGCCTGGCGTTGTGCGAGCTCACCGCGCGCGTGCTGCGGCAAGGCCTCGGATTGCTTGGCATTCAGACCGTGCAGCAGATGTGAGGGCAGACTCTGCCCGTCCCGAGCGTATGAGGGGGGCGCCGCCACGCGGCGCGCGGGGGATTCATGGCACGACGAGGAACGCGAAGGATGCGCACCGCGGGTGCGAGCTGGATTGGCGCAGCGATGGCTGCCTTGCTCTCGGGGCTCGCGGGCTGCGGCCCCGCGCGACCTGTGCTGAGCCCCAAGCCGGCTCCCAGAGCGCCCGTGCCTGCTGCGTCGCCGACGGTCGCCGCCGAACAGAAGCTACCCCAGTTTCCAGCGCTGCCGCCCGGGCCCACCACGGAGCTCACGCTAGGGGACTTCGTAGAGCGGCTCCCGGGCCCGGTCGACGGAGTGTGGTTGGCGTACGCTGGGCGCCCGCTCGTGCTGTTCTCGCCCGCAAAGCCTCAGGACCGCACACTCGAGATCTGGGACCTTGCGAAGGGTACTCGGCTTACCACGTTTTCTCGCGGAAACACTGCGCCGGGCTGGGACGCCACGGCTTCGCGGGTCGCGCTCGGGTGCTCACCCACGCGAGTGTATGAGACGACCACGGGTCGCTTCCTCGGCAGCTTCGAGTCGCCACGGCCGCCGCCGCCCAAGCCGAAGCCAAGGCCCAGGAGCGGTCGTCTGGGGGGCCTCGGCTCCGGATACGGGCGAGGTGGGGGCGGCGTTGCTTACGCTGGCGGCATTGGCATTGGTGGTCTGGGGCGGAGCGAGCCGCAACGCAAGGTCGCGAGCGACGCGTGCAGTGCCTTCATCGGCAGCGACCGGCTGCTGACGATCGACAAACGCGGCAGCCACGTCTGGAGCCTCAAGACCGGCAAGCGGGTGGCTACGGCCAAGTCTCCCAGCTCCGCTCAGTATTCCATTGCTGCTGATCCTCGGGGAAAAACCATTGCCGTCCTCGGGTCCGGCGAGCTCAGCTTGCTGAGCGCCGTGAGCCTGAAGCAGCTCAGGCAAACGAAGCTCTCGGCGGACTCCGTGGCGTTCTCTCCAGACGGCAAGCAGCTCGCGCTGGCTGGCCAGAAGGGCGTCAAGCTGCTGGGGACTGCGAGCCTCGAAGTGGCCCGGGAGGTGCCGCTTCCTGACTCCTTCGACGAGCGCCCCGTGACCTACTCGAGCGATGGGATGACGCTGTTCACGCTGACCGCCGAACGCCTGACGCGTATCGACGCGGCGTCTGGCAACGTGGAGCCTGCACGAAAACTGGTCTTCGACGCGCCCGTGAGTTCCGTGGGCAGCGTTCCGGAGCGAGGCCTGCTCGTCACCACGGCCGGAGCGCGCGTTCAATTCTGGGACTCGAAGACGGGCAGCGCGAAAGGCGTGTGGCAGCTCAGCAACTCGGTGCACGACTTCGTCGCGCCCCGCGGTGGGGAGTCTCTGGTCGTGGCGCACGGCAGCGCGCTGAGTCAGTTCGCGCTCAGCGACCTGAGTTCGCCAAAGGAGCTCAGACAGATCGAGCTACCGCATCCGTTCGACACGAAGGAGCCGCTCAGTTTGAGCCCGGACGGAGCGCTGATCGGCGTGCCCGGAGTGGGGATCTTCAAGCTCCCGGGGCTGGAGCGTACGGCGCAGGGTCTGACGAGCGATCCTCGAGCGTTCGTGGGGAGCTCCGCTGTGCTGACCCGAAGCGTGAAGGAGGTTGCGATCACCAACCTGGACAAGCTTGACTCACCTTTCCGGGAGGATCCGCGTCTGCATCAGATCGAGCACGTCGCGTGGTCGAAGCTCGGGTGGGTGATCGCCTCCGCAGGAGGCAGCGTGCGTGTGATGCAGCGGGAGAGCGGTGAGCTGTTGCGTTCGTTCAGCGCCCACTACGGTCGCCTGAGTGAGCTCATCGTCTCACCCGACGGCAGGCTGCTAGCGACGGCTGCAGGGCGCGAAGTGCGCGTTTGGGACTTGACCACGGGCCTCGCAGTCTTGGCGGAGGAGCGCCGTGGGGATGTGACGAGCCTCGCGTTTTCTCACGATAGCGCCCGGCTGCTGAGCGCGGGGCAAGACCGCACGCTCTCGGTGCAGTTGATCCCGAAGCCTCCCGAGGAGCCCGCGCCGCCCGCTCCGGATCCCAGCAAGGCGGCTCAGGCCTGCGAGCAGGAGTACGCTCGGCTGGACGCGAGAAAGAAGGCGAAGAAGCAGCGCGCGAGCCAAGCTGGCATCCTGGGAGCTCTGTCGAGTTCTGGGCTGGGTTCCCCGGCGTTCGACTCGATGGGAGGTCTGGGGCGCCTCGGGTCCATCGGTAGCATGGGGGGCGAGGGGCACTACGAGGTCGATCAGTCAATGTCCCCGCGGAAACTCCGGGAGGTCGCCTGGAAGAGCGTCGGATTGGGGCGGGACTTCCGCTGCGGGCTGACGAAAGGCGGCCTGGTGCTGTGCTCGGATGGCTTCGGTTCTGGCAAGGGCAAGGACAAGAAGTGGGGCCCTGATGACTTGGCGGTGATTGGCGTCGGGGACGTGAAGGAGCTCGCGGTAGGTGATGAGTTTGCCTGCGCGCGTTCCGCCAACGGCGAGGTGCGCTGCTGGGGCAAAGCGACGCGGAGTGACACAGGGGAGACCTACGATCGCCCCGAGGCGACACCGATCGACCTGCCCGCGAAGGCCAAGCTTCTCGCCGCGGGCCGTGAACACGCCTGCGCGGCTCTGGTCGACGGCAGCGTTTGGTGCTGGGGCGACGGCGCGTCCGGTCAGTTGGGTTCTGGGACGGCGAAGGCCGAGCATCCCGTGCAGGTGTGTGGGCTCAAGGACGTGGAAGGGCTCGCACTGGGCTTCAGCTTCTCCTGCGCGATCGTCGGAAACGGCGAGGTCGCGTGCTGGGGGCGGGGGCTGGGAGGGGATTCCGCGGAGGTGCCCGTCGAGTTGCCTGGTGTGACTGGGGTCGAGCAACTCGCGGCGGGGACCAACCACGTGTGCGCGCTGGCGCACGGACGCGTCCGGTGCTGGGGCGCGGGCAAGGAAGGTCAGCTGGGCAACGGCAAGAAAGAGGACAGCCCGCAGCCCGTGGCCGTCGATCTGCGCCGACTCAGCAAGGCCAAACCGATCAAGGCGATCTACGCAGGCGGCGAGCGCAGCTGCGCTCGCTTCAGCGACGGGAGCCTTGCCTGTTGGGGTGATGGGACCGAAGGTCAGCTCGGCAACGGCGCCAGCAAGTCGAGCACCCGCCCGGTGCGCGTGTCGGAGCTGAAGGGCGTCACTGCGCTGGCGACGTCGGGGCCTCGTACCTGCGCCATCGCCAATCACGAACTGCACTGCTGGGGGCTGCTGTCGAAGAAGTGGGTCTGGGACAAGCCGCCAACGGGAATTCTCGGCGAACGTGCGCTCGGCGGCGGCTCCTCACCCCCCAAGCCACCGAAGGACCCGTTGGTGAGTGAGATTTGGGCGACGGGCCTCTTGCCGCATCCAGCCCCCGCGCGGCACCCAGCGTTCGATGGGGCCACGAGCCTGTTCGCCACCTTCGGCGGTGTCTGCGCCTTGATCCCCACGGATTCTGGGACTGGGGGTGAGGTGCGCTGTCAAAGCGCCGACGCCGACTTCGAATCACTGTTCGAGCCGGGCAAGCTGCGGAAGTTCATCAAGGGCAGCAGCTCGCTCAGCTCCACGTGTTTGATCGAGTCTGGTGGTCAGGTGACTTGCCAGATGAACTACCCCAGGAAGTGGCAGCGAGTTCCGGGGGTCGAACGCGCGGTAGACGTTTCCGTGGGGTATTCAAACGCGTGTGCAGTGAGCGCGAACGGTCGCGTGACGTGCTGGAGGTCGACGGGGTCTGGCGCTGCGCAAGAGTTTGAGGTGGAGTCGATCAGTGGGGTGAGCGGTGCGCGGCGCGTGGAGGTCGGTGAGCAGGGTGATGCGTGCGCGCTGACGGCGCAAGGAGAGGTGTACTGCTGGGGTGGCTACCGACTCGCCGCAGAAGACGACAAGCCCGCACCCGTCACGCTCTGGCAGCGCAGTGCGCTCAGCATTGCGAGCGCACCTAGCGGTGTGTGTGCCGTGCTCGAAGCTGGAGAGATTGCTTGCCGTTTCGGTCAGTACAGCGAGCGAGTGGGAGCACCGCCCAGGACCCTTCAAGCAGCCAAGGCCGCGACCTTCAGCCCGGAGCATGGCTGCGTGTTGCTCGAGAGCGGTGAAGTCAGTTGTTGGGGCTCGAACACTTCTGGACAGCTAGGGCGAGGCCGGGTGAGCCGCCCGTTTGCCGCCGTGGTCAGCGGCGTGCCAAAGATGAAGCAGGTGGTTGCGGTGCGTGACGCGACCTGCGCTCTGGATCGTAGTGGCCAGGCGTGGTGTTGGGGTGCGCCAGGCGAGTAGCCTCTACTGCTCCCCCGCATCTGGCTCACATGCAGCCTTCGCTTGCTCGAGCTGCTTGTCGATGTTCGTCGCTTCTCTGTCGATGCCAGCGACCCAGCGCTTGAGTACGCCCTCTGCGCCCCGTTGATACGAAGCCAGGTTCTCGATGTCGTCGCGCTGCAGTGCAGCCGCCAGATCCGCGAGCGAGTCACTCTGGAGCAACAGCGCCTTTCTCAGGATCTGCTGTGCCTTGTCTTCGCCTTGCTTGAGCCGATGGTCGCCGACCTGCCCCGCGAGCTCCTTGAGCTCCGAGGCGCGCCGCGCGGCAGCTCGCCCCAGGCCTTCCAGTTGGTCGACTCGCAGGCTCTCGACCTGCTCGGCGAGCGCGCGATCGATGTCCTTCTTGTACTCGGTTTCTTGCCGCTTGAACTCGGCGCGCGAGGCGTCGGCGAAGCGGGGTAGGTCATCGCACAGCGACTCGAGCCGCCCGAGCTTCTCCTTGGCTGCCTTGGCCTGTGCGCTCTTCGGGAAGCGTTCGATGAGCGCCTTCCAGTGTTGTGGCCGATTGCTCTTTGCCAGCCGCTCGCGCTCGCCCAGGGTGGCGGCGTCCTGCGCCTTTTCAAGTTCCGCGCGGAGCTGTTTCTCCAGCGTCGCGTCGGGGTCCTTGCCCTGCATGTCCTTGTCGAGGCAGCTCTGCGTTTCCTCCAGCTTTTTCTCGTCGAGCAACAGCTGGCACAGCTTGAGCTGAGCTCTCCCGCTCCTGGGGTTCCAGCTGAGGGCAGCCTGGAGTCGCGGCCGCTTGGCGTTGGGATCCCGGCTCGCATCGGCGGCTTCCAGCAGCCACTGTTCGGCAAGCTCAGGGACGCGCTTGGCTGCGTCGCTGTCGGGGTGCTTGGTCTTGAGCACCTCCAAGGTGGCGATGGCCTCGTCGGTCTTGCCCTGATCTTGGAGCTGACTCGCGTCCTTCAGCAGATCCTCGTCCGCACTGCAGGCGGTCGTGACCGCCCAGAGCAACAGGCAGAGCCCCGCTCGTCTCGCTCCTAGGCGCATGGACAGCAGAGTACCTGCGCGTCTGAGCGTCACCAAGCGCGCTCAGTAGCTGATGCTGAGATCGAAGGCGCCCCACTCGCCGTCACTGGTGGAGTCCACGAAGACGTAAAACGTGTCGCCGCTCGTCGCGATGAAGCTGGTGCTCGCCGTCGCGAAGTCAGTTCGCCGCACACACTGGATGGGCTGGTTGGTGCAGCTGCCAAGCATCACGTAGATCGCCTTCTCGAAGGGGCCGGTGAGCGTGAGGTTCACCTGGCCGGACTGAGGCGCGACGAAGCTGAACACCAAGTCTTGCCCCGAGAGCCCTCCACCGCCACACGCCGGGTTCGAGTCGTTGCCGGTGGCGCCGTTCACTCCACTGATGTTCCAGCAGGTGTGCCCGCCGGGGAGCGCTTGGCCGTTGCAGCTGTCCGCGGAGCCGTTGGCGCTCACCGTCGCGCAGCCGCCGCTTCCAGCTGTTCCGGAGCCGCCTGCGCCACTGCCGCCTGCGCCGCTGCCGCCTGCGCCGCCGCCCGCTTGAGCGCCGCTGCCGCCTGCACCGCTGCCGCCTGCGCTGCTGCCGCCTGCGCCGCCAGTTTGAGCGCCGCTGCCAGCGGTGGAGCTGCCTGCCTGAGCACCGTTACCGCCGGTGGACGCTGCTCCCATTCCAGC
>JAUILJ010000393.1 GCA_030433055.1 Polyangia bacterium | reverse complement strand
CGATCGCCATGCGGATCCCGATCTCTCGGGTGCGCTCCGCGACGGACACCAGCATGATGTTCATCACGCCAATCCCGCCAACGAGCAGGCTCACCGCCGCCACGCTCAGCAGGAGCACCTCGAGCACTCCGAACACTTTCTCCTGCATCTCGCGGAACTCTTCCTGACTGCGAATGCGAAAGTCGTTCTCGGCGCCTTCTTGGAGGCGATGGCGCTGCCGGAGAATGGCGGTCGCCTCCCGCTTCACCCGATCGGGGTTGGCGTTGCGGTCCGCGCCGACGAGCAGGCGCTGGACCTGGCCCGGCGGAGTCGGCAGGAACTTCGCCCGCATCGTAGCGATGGGCAGGATCACCACGTTGTCCTGGTCCTGCCCAAACGGGCTCTGCCCCTTGGACTCGAGCACCCCCGCGATGCGTAGCGGCGTGCGTCCGAGACGGATGACTTGGCCTACTGGGTCACCGTCAGCGAACAGCTCCTTGGCCGTGGTGCTACCGATCAGGCACACGTTGCCGCCAATGGAGTCGAGCTCAGGCGCCCACAGCGCGCCGTCGGCGACCTTCCACGCGCGCACGATGAAGAAGCTCTGGTTGGTCCCGATGACCTGAGCGGCGGTGTTGTTGTCGCGAAAACTGACCTGGTTGAAGCTCGAGAGCAGCGGCGCGGAGTACAGGACGCTGGTCGCTTCACGCACCAGCGCCTCGCCGTCGTCTTCGGTGAGGGCCGGCAGGGAGTTACCTCGGGCACCGCTCTGGGCAGTTTCCTTGGGGATCACAGCAAAGGCGTTCTCCCCCAGGCTATCGATGGCGCCGCTCACGGCCCGCGTTGCACCCTCGCCCAGCGCCACGACGATGGTCACCGCCGCAACGCCGATCAGAATGCCGAAGGCGGTGAGCACGGCACGCAGGCCGCTCTTTCTCACTGCGCCTACCGCCAGGCTAAACGTGGTCAGAAGATAGCGCAGTCCCCTCACCCCCACCCCCGGAAATCCTCCGCGATGCCGCGCTCGACCTCGCGAGAACTACTCATGTCGCAGCGCCTCGATGGGATCCAGGCGCGCGGCGCGCCGCGCAGGCAGGAAGCCGAACACCACTCCGATCACCAGGCTCGTGATGATCGCGGTCATCACGGCGTCTCCGCTGAGCACCATGCTCCAGCCGAGGCTCCGCTTCAAGAGCTCGATCACACCGACCGCGAGCCCGATCCCAGCCACTCCGCCCAGCAATGTCAGCGCGATCGCTTCCGCAAGGAATTGAACTTGAATATCGGCGCGCCGGGCTCCGATAGCCATCCTGATCCCGATCTCGCGTGTGCGCTCCGTGACGCTGACGAGCATGATGTTCATCACGCCCACGCCGCCGACGAACAAGCTGACCCCAGCCACCGTGACGAGGAGCAGTGTGAGCACGCCGTAGATGGCCTCCTGGCCCTCCTTGAAGGCGTCCTGGGTTCGAACCTGAAAGTCGTTCTCCTCTTCCTCGGCGATACGATGGCGCTGCCGCAGGATGGCCTCCACCTGGCGCACAGCGGCTTCGGTGTGCGCCTCGCTCTTGGCGGTGGCCATGATCAACTGCACTCGATTGCCCAGGGTCGGGTTCACCCGGGCACGCCAGGAGCCGATTGGCATCAAGATCCGATCGTCCTGATCCTCGAAGGGCGACTGCCCCTTGGGCTTGAGCGTCCCAATGATGCGGAATGGGTGCTTGCCCACTCGGATGTAGTGCCCGATTGGATCTTGTCCGGGAAACAGCTTGTCGATGGCGGTCTGCCCGATCAGGACGACCTTCGCTTTGACCTGCTCTTCGTTGGCGTTCCACATCCGCCCTTCGAGCACCTCGAACTTGCGCGCGCCGAGGTAGTTGGCGTCGACGCCGCAGATCTGGATCTGATCGTTTCCGTATGGACTTATCACCTGAGCCTTGGCGTCGGAGTAGACGGTTACTAGCTCGACGGCGGTCGCCTCACGCCTGATCGCGAGCGCGTCTGCGTCGGTGAGCCCCACGGCGGCTGTGCGCACGCCGCTCTTGGCGACGGGCTGGCTCCACACGAAGAGCAGATTCGAGCCCAGGCTCTCGATCTGAGAGCCGACGCGCTCTCGCGCGCCCTGCCCGAGCGCGGTGACCACCACCACTGACGCGACACCAATCAGCACGCCCAGGGTCGTCAGCAACGACCGCAGCCAGCTGCGAGACAGCGCCGAGAAGGCGATCTTGATGGATCCGCGCAGCATTCAGGCTCCCTGCTCGAGCTGCGCCAACATGCGCGCCGCGCGCGCGGGCTCCGCGCTGCGCTGGTCGAGCTGGATGCGCCCATCCCGCACCGTCACGACTCGGCCTGCGCACGCCGCGATGTCCGGTTCGTGGGTGACGAGCACCACCGTAAGGCCGCGCAGGATCACCAGCTCCTGGAGCAGCGCGAGCACTTCATAGCTGGTGCGCGTGTCCAGGTTGCCGGTGGGTTCGTCTGCCAGGAGCAGCGGAGGATCGGTCACCAGCGCCCGCGCGATGGCCACGCGCTGTTGCTGGCCGCCCGAGAGCTGCGCCGGAGTGTGAGTGAGGCGATCCGCCAGACCAACCTTGGCTAGCGCGCCGATCGCACGCCGCCGACGCTCCCGCGCGGAAATGCCTCGATACACGAGCGGCAGCTCGACGTTTTCGAGCGCGGTGGTCCGAGGTAGCAAGTTGAAGCCTTGAAATACGAAGCCTATCAGCCGATTGCGCACGATGGCGCGAGCATCGGGAGAGCGCTCTCCGACATCGACTCCCGCGAGGCGATAGCTGCCACGAGTGGGGCGATCCAGGCAGCCCAGGATGTTCATCAATGTGCTCTTGCCTGAGCCGCTCGCACCAATGATGGCGACGAACTCTCCCGCGCCGATGCTCAGATCCACGCGATCGAGTGCGCGCACCACTTCGGGGCCCGTCGCGTAGTCCTTGCACACGCCGCGGATGTCGATGAGAGACATGTGACGTCAGAAGAGCTTGAAGCCCTTGTCCTGCTTGGCGTCGCGTTGCTCGACGATGACCTCCACGCCCGGCGCCAGCTGGTCGGATTTGAGCACCGTCCAGACGCCATCGGTGATGCCGATGTCGACGACCTGCTCTTTGAAGGTCTCCTGTCCGACCGGTGTCGCGGAATCCACCACATACTCACGGCCCTGCTTGGCCTAGATGGTGGTCTTCGGCACGACAGGCTTCGGTGGCTTCCCAGGTTCGCTGACTTCCATCGGCCGAAAACGGAGCGCGGCGTTGGGGATCGCGACCGCCCCCAGCGCCTCCTGGGTCCGGATGGTGACCGTCGCCGTCATGCCTGGTCGAAGCTTCAGATCGGGGTTGTCCACGTCGATCACAGCGGAGTAGGTCACGACACCTTGGACGTTGTTGGGGCTGTAGCGCACCTGGCTAACCTGGCCGTTGAATTTTTCCCCCGGGAAAGCATCGACGACGACCTCGGCCTTCATCTTCTCGCCGAGGCGTCCAACGTCGGCTTCATCGATCTCCGCCAGGACTTGCATCTTGCGCAGGTCCTGAGCGATCACGAACAGCACTGGAGCGGAGAAGCTCGCAGCGACGGTCTGCCCCGGGTCAACCGTGCGATTGATCACGACTCCATCGATGGGCGAGTAGATCTTGGCGTAGGCAAGCGTGGTGCGCGCGCTGCTCAGCTGGGCTCGGATCTGACCGATCTGAGCTTGTGCGGCGGCGACGTCCGCCTTGGCGACGTCGCGGGTGCCCTTGATTTGATCGAGATCGGCTTGCGAAGAAAGGCCGGAATCGAAGAGCTTCTGGGCGCGCTTCAGGTTGGCCTCGGCCGTCGCGAGGCTTGCCTTGGAGCGCTGCAGCGCGGCCTTCGACGCTTTCAGCTGTGCACCGCTCTGGCTGACCTGCGCGCCGTAGAGCTGAGGATCTATTTCCGCAAGGAGATCACCCTTCTCCACCTTGGAGTTGAAGTCGACCAACACCTTCACCACGCGCCCTGATACCTGCGCGCCCACCTGAACCTCGGTGAGCGGCTTCACGTTGCCCGTGGACTGCACTTGCTCGACCACGTCACGCTTCTCGAGGCTCTTCAGCTCGAAACGGGGCTGCGGCGGCGGAGCGCCCACCGACTTGTAGACGCGGAACGCAACGAACAGCGCCACGATCCCGAACACTATCAACCCGCGTCGGAGCCAACGCCGAACGCCTTGAGCCTTCAGCTCTCGCTCCAGTTCGCGAACCGTATCGTCTACGGTGCTACCGGCAGCTTGCGGCTCCGTCGTTTCACTCACACTCATCATTCATCCTTCATCGGGTCGCCGCCCTGGCCCAATAGCTAGGTCATGGGGCGGTCCACGCCCAGCGCGCAAACTCCTTGAGGCGGCAGTTTGCTTCCCACCGAGGGCTCTTCTCTCGAGGAGCGCCGCATATTTGCTCGCGTTTTTGCGTTCTCCCGCGTCTTCGGCTCTGCGAGCGCCTACCACACTGCGGAGCAAGAACTCAGCGTTCACTTGGAGACGCGATGCGCAAGGGCATCATCACTTAGCTAGACCCACGCGACTCGTCCCCCCGAGATCGCCGGGAGCGCCTTGGTTGAATGCCACCCTCGCTGGAGTGGCCTCGACGACGCGTGGCTGCGCGCCGAGCTGCAGGGGTGGGCAGTTCCTGGAAGGCGCGCTGCACCTATTCCAGTGGCTGCAGTGTGGCGCCCTGCGCTCCGTCGCAGAGTTCTAACTTCCCGACTTTCCATCGGTTGCAACACTCCGGGTGCGGTGGGGAAGTACGCGCGACGGTGCTTCCACGCCCGCCCCGCAACACTCCGGGTCGAGTTTGGGGGCGAAGTGAACGAAGCGACCCAAGCTTTCCGCAGCGCTGACTGTCCAATCGCCTGGTGCTCAACTATCGTCAGCCGCAACCCGGTCGGGAGCCGCGAGAGCGGTCTCCCAAGCCCTGCGGCCATCGTCGCCAAGTCCAGATCGCCTCTCGCTCTTTTCGCCTCTCAGCGCCTCGAGCGAGGACCCGTTGGTCGATCCCGACCAACTCAACCTGTAACTTCGCCGGTGACCGTGCATGTATCTCGCGCACAAACGCATGCCCCAAAGGACGGATCGCGAGCTTGTCGACGCAGCTAGGGAGGGCGACGCAGAAGCGTTCGGCACCTTCGTGCGGCGACATCAAAAACGCATCTATCGCCTCGCAGCTCACATGTTGCGAGACGCTGCGGAGGCGGAAGACGTCACCCAGGATGCGTTCGTTCGTGCCTATCGAGCACTGGACCGTTTCGACGGTCGAAGTGAGCCCTTCACGTGGCTCTACCGCATTGCCGTGAACCTCTCCCTCAATACCATCCGCTCTCGCAAGACCCGCCGCACTGGCCCAAGCGTGGACGACCCCCGTGTGGAAGGTGCGATGGTGGAGA
The DNA here is from genome assembly GCA_030433055.1 of Polyangia bacterium. Classification (GTDB taxonomy): domain Bacteria; phylum Myxococcota_A; class Polyangia; order Polyangiales; family Polyangiaceae; genus JAHBVY01. The sequence goes on along the minus strand of JAUILJ010000393.1, from coordinate 1,983 downwards.
CTCGAGTAACCATCGGTAACCCGGCGGAGCTCACCTCTGACCGTCAGGCAGCGCAGGCGCTCGCGGAGGGACTGGACACGCTCAGCGAGACTCTGCGCACGACCCTGGTGTTGGTCACGGTGGATGGCCTAAGCCACGGCGAGGCCGCAGAAATCCTCGGCTGCCCCGAGGGCACCATCGCGTGGCGCGTGCATGAAGCGCGCAAGAAGCTGCAAACGTTTCTCGAGAAGCGGGGTCACACCCGGGAGGCGGAGTGATGTCAGACGACGCCAAACTCCCGGATCCCATGGAAGCACTGCTTAGCGCCTGGCCAGTGGCGCATAGACCCGAACTCGACTGGGAAGCCTTCGCAGACGCGACGGTGACCCACGCGTTCGCAGACAACCACCCCCTGCATGACCGCTCGGCCGATGACGACTTGCTCGCCCCGCCAGCGCTCGACCCCGAGGAGGGCGAACCCAGCAAGCCTCGGCTGGCTGCGGTGCCGAGCATCGACGACCAGGAACTGAGCCTCACGGACATCGCGCGAGCAAGCCTCGAGGACGATGACCCCGAGGAGACTCGGGAGCTGGCGCAGCTGGCGTTCAGCCATGCGCACCGTGAGCGCGTGAGTCGGCCCTCGTACCCCGATGTGCCGCGAACGAGCGAGATCCGCGCCACCCCTCGCCCGCCATCGCCCGTTCCCACAGAGCCCAAGGCGGAGGTCGTCCCGCTCGATCGAGCCAAGCGCTCAGGCGGCGGCGGTCGCTGGGGCCTCGCCATGGCTGTGCTCGGGATCGCGGCGGCTGCGGCGCTGCTCGTGCTGAGGCCGGGGCAGGAAGCCTCCACAGCGACGCCACCCGTAGCCGAACTCCCCACGGAAACGAAGGCAGCGGGCGCCGCAGAGAAGCCGGCTGAGAGTAAGATCACAGCCACACCGGGCGCGACCGCAGCGGCTCCCTCACTCACCGTCGAGGAGCTGAAGCCCGAGGCTCCGAGCACCCCCGCTCCGAGGCTGGCAGCGACAGCCGCGAAGCCCTCTGGAGCGGCAGCCGAACCGGCGCCCAGCGCGCCTGCCCCCGCGCAGGAAGAGCCAGATGACCCGCGCCTGGTGCCAGCGTCCCAAGCCGACAACGTGCCCCTCGAGCCCTCCACCGGCGCGGCGCTCGCGGCGGTGGGTCGGGTGATGGGAGGAGCGAAGGCCTGCGTCGCCGGGCACTCCGGGGCGAGCAACGCCACCATCATCTTCGGCTCGAGCGGCAAGGTTCAGTCCGTCCAGATCAGCGGGCCTGCCGCTGGAACCGCAGCGGAGAGCTGCGTGCGAAACGCCCTGTCCGGCGCTCGAGTTGCTCCCTTCGCCAAGCCCACGTTCACCGTGCGGGTGCCCATCCGCCCCTGAACACCGGGGAATTGCAAGCGGCGCGTTGACAAGGCCCAGCTCTTCGCCCATATTCCCGGCCCCTTCGCGCCCGGCCCGTTGTTTTGGGTGGCGCTAGCTAGGAAAAAGTCATGGTTTCAGCGACTCAGCAGACCGACCGTCGGCGTGCCATCCGGGCCGCGCGAGCCGGCAACAAGACCGCCAAGCTGCGTGCAAAGCAAGGCACGCCCGTGTTCCCCGTTCATCCCGAGGGTTACAACCCCAAAGCGCCGGACGCGAAGCCGGCGAAGTCAGAGTGAGGCTCTAGATGGCAAATCACGCATCAGCCGCAAAGCGCAATCGTCAGATCATCAAGCGCACGGAGCGCAACAAGGGCATCCGCAGCGCCCTCCGCACTTCGGTCAAGAAGGCGCGCAGCGCAATCGAGAGCGGCAAGGCCGAGGAGGCCAAGCCCCTGGTCGTGGCTGCCAGCAGCTTCCTCGCTCGCGCCGCGAGCAAGGGCATCATCCACCTGAAGAACGCGTCGCGCACCACGAGCCGGCTGCAGTCTCAGCTGGCCAAGCTCGGCTGATTCGAGGACAGCCCCAATATGAAGACCGCCGGCCCTGTGATGGGGTCGGCTTTTT
>JAUILJ010000392.1 GCA_030433055.1 Polyangia bacterium | reverse complement strand
AGGATGAAGGACTGGTTGAAACACAACCGGCACCGGCGTCCCGAGCAGCTGCGAGACGCGTATCGGGTATGGTGCCGCGTGGAAACCAGCACCCAATCACCCCCAGTACCACGACGACGTCGGCGGAGTAGTAACCTGGGACGGCGTGTGCTCGTCGAGTGGTGGCGGTTCCGCGGCGACCCTCTCCAACGGCTGGACGCCAAACTTCAGTGGTTCGGGCGCGTGCGATCTCGCGTTCCGCTACTCCCAGTGCGGCGGCCTCTACGCCAACCCCGTGGTCGACGTCGATTGTCCTGACCCTGGCGTCATGCGAGACGGCGACACCTACTACATGGCGTGCACGCCGGGTCCGAAGTACCCGCTGCGCTCATCCAAGGACCTGGTCCACTGGCAGGGCGCGGGCGCCGTGTTCAGCGACGCCACGAAGCCTGGCTGGGGCACCGGCAGCTTCTGGGCGCCAGAGCTGCACAAGGTGGGCAACGGCTACGTGGTGTATTTCAGCGCCAAGAGCTCCAGCTCTGGCACCTTCGCGATCGGCGCCGCTAGCGCTTCTAGCCCAACGGGGCCCTACACCGACATCGGTCAGCCGCTGATCACCGAGCCGAGCCCGGGTGCCATCGACGCACATTATTTCCGCGCGTCAACGGGCAAGCACTACGTCCTGTGGAAGATCGATGGCAACGCCGCTGGACAGAAGACGCCGATCAAGATCCAGGAACTGGCGGCGGACGGGCTCTCGGTGGTGGGCAACCCCACCACCCTCATCACCAACACTCAGGGCTGGGAAGGCGCGCTGGTCGAAGGCCCCTGGATGGTGGAGCACGGCGGGGAGTTCTTCCTGTTTTACAGCGCCAACGGCTACGCCAGCGCCAGCTACGCGATCGGTGTGGCCAAGGCGAGCTCGCCTACCGGCCCCTTCACCAAGAAAGGCGCGCCCATCCTCGTGAGCAAGGGGGCGTGGGCAGGCCCAGGGCATGGTTCCGTGGTGAAAGGCCCGTCAGGCGACTGGGTGCATGTGTATCACTCGTGGGTCGCCGGCAAGATCCAGCAATCGCCCGGCCGTGTGGTGCTCGTCGACCGCATCCAGTGGGAAGGCGGCTGGCCCCTGATGCGGGGAGCACCATCGTCGCGTTCTCAACCGTTGCCCTAGTGTCCTGTGTCCCTCCTGCGCAGGGGCCTACGGAGACAGATCACCAACAGCTCGCGAGTGTGGGGGTGAGGAGCAGCATCAGCCGCCCGAGCACCGCCTCAGCGTCCCTTGTAGCGGGAGTCACCTCGAACGACGCGAAACACGCCCGCGAGCAACAACGAGGCTCCAAGCAGCGCGAGCACCGGACCAAGCCAGTACTCTCCTGCGAACAGGAACACGCGCTCGGTATGGGGCAACCGCAGCTCCAACACCTTCGCGCCGATCGTCGGGATGAACCTGGCGTAGTACGCAGTCACCAGCAGCCCGAGCAACAACGTCAACAGGCCCAGGAGCACTCGACGGATCGCTCGACGACGCGTCGCCGCTCGCAGCTCAGAGATCACGCCTTCGATGTTCGCCGTCGCCTCGCCGCGAGCGATACCAGCCTCGACGAGCTTGCTCAGCACGATGCTGCGCTTCTCCCCCCCGATCAGCCGAGTACGCGCCTCTGCCAGCGCCTGCAGGCGTTCACCCTCTGAAATCTCGACCGCCTCCGGAGGTGGCGCAGAAGGGCGCAGCGTCGGTGTTTTGATTCCCGGAGGTAACGTTCCTGGAGGCGCGCTGGGTCGGCTCGCCACGGGCGTCAGCGTCCCAGGTCGCACCGACGGAGGACGAACGGAGAGGCTGCCGGTAACCGTCACCAGGATCCGATAGGGGCCCAGCTTGATCTCGTCTCCGTCCTTGAGCTGCCGCTTGCTCTGCATGCGCGCGTCGTTCAGCGCGATGACGCCGCCAATCGGCTCAGCGATCGCCCCGCTCCCATCCCGGCGCACCACCAGGGCGTCAGCCGAGACCGCTGGATGCTTGAGCACCACATCGGAGGCTGCGCTGCGCCCGATCCGAACGCTGCCGTTCACGCTGACCCGTCGCTCCCCCTCCGGACCCGAGATCTTGAGGGCGACTGCCGCCATATGCGTCCATCGATCGTCAGCTGAGCGGCGACGTCAATCTCCGTCTGGAAACGGGAGAAACACGATCGCGCCCCTGACGAGGGCAAGGTGCGAACTGTCACACACTACCCCGGCGCCCAAGAGATGCGCCTCAAGCCGCAAAGAACCGAGTACCATCTCCTGAGTGCGGCCCAAGAACGCTGACCCGGCGGCAACTCAGGAGGCCATCCTCGGCGCCGCCATGTCAATCGTCGGGGAGAGTGGACCCAGCGCGCTCTCGCTTCGCGGGGTGGCTCGCAAGGTGAACCTCAGCACCGGGACGGTGAGCTACTACTTCCCCTCCCTCGACGCGCTGTGTGAGGCGTGCCTCGACGGTCACTACGACCGCATGCGCGCGCTAGCGCAGAAGCACATGCAGCGCCTCTCGGAGTCGACCCCGACCGAGGTCGCGGCAGAGGCGGCGCGGGAGCTGTATCGCTTTGCGATCGCCGAGCGGCCGATCTTGCTCTTGCAGCTCTCCAGGTTGGCCGAGCACGGCGGGCACACGGAGCAGCGACGAGACAATCACCACCGAAACATGATGCGCAACGTGGCCGCCGCGGTGGGTACGGACACCTGGCTCAAGATCCAGTCGCTGGTCTTCGCTGCGGTGCGCTACGTTTGCCTCAGCGAAGACGACCTGGTGTTGTTCACTGGGGCGAGCTCGCTGGAAGAGGCTCACAACCGCATCGAACAGCACCTGGTGAACCTCGCCGTGCTGATGCTCGGCGCGCAGCAGTAGGTTGGCAGCGTACCTCGCTCAGGTGCTGAGGCTGGATAGCGGCGCCGCCAGGTGAGTTACTCCCAGCAGAAGTCGACGCGGATCGGGCTACGCAGCGTGAAGTCTTCCTCGCTGAGCTCAACCACCGCGAACGATGCGTTTGGCCACACCAGGTTGCCGTTGCAAGAGGCGTAGTACTTCGACTGCTCGATGCGGATCTGAGACTGGCCTGGCTTGCCAGCCCACATCAAGGCGTTGGACGACGGCAGTCCCCGCCCCTGATCGGAGCAGACATTCTCACGGCAACGCGTGCGCAAGAAGACGTTGCCATCAGCCCCCGCGTAGTTCGAGAAGCAGCCGTTGCCCATTCGGATGGCGTCCACGTCCTCCACTCGCCCGGTGCTCGTGTCCCCATCGAAGATCACGCCAACGCCCGACGGAGAATTGTTGCCGTCCACCAGGCCACGTCGGATCGTGGCGTTGAGGGATTTGTAGACGTTCACGTTGTCCTCGGGCCAAGACCCCGCGGGGTTCTCCACCGAGAAGTCCTCCAAGACTCCGTTGTCCGAGGCGTTCCATTGCACGACCTGTCCTCGCGGAAACGGTCCTCGAAAGTCGTGGCCCTCGATGAAGCTGAGCTCCGAGTCGGGGCACGACTGGAGGTAGATCCCGCTGGAGCCTCGGGTGAGCCGGGCTCCCGTCACGCTGAGGCGCGCGGACTGATAACAACTGATGTTCAACAGATCAGAAGAGCTGTTGGCCCCCATCACCGGCGCGCCGGTGTACTCGATGGAGACGTGATCCAGCGTCACGTCGTCGGAGTTGGCCACACGGATGCCGACGCCTCCCGCGTGGAGGATCTCCACGTTGCGAACCACCACGCCGGCGTGCCCATCCACATCAATCGCGGGGCCACTGGTCGAGGTGATGCGCAGCCCCTCGATGACCTGGTTGTCTTGTGTCGCTTTGACTGGGCCCGAGTCCACCAGGCTGCAGCTCGGCGCGCCACCAGCGCCACCAGCGCCCGCAGACCCCGCGCTGCCACTACCGCCCCCAGCGCCCGCGTTACCCGCAGCGCCGGAGCTGCCGCCTTGCCCCGCGGTACCGCCGGAGTTCATCCCACCGGCACCACCAGAGCTCGCTCCTCCAGACGAAATGGAGCCGCCGCTTCCGCCGGTGCCTGCAGATCCACCACTACCCCCGGAGCCGCCTGCTCCTGCAGGGCCCGAGCCACCATCGCTCCCACAACCAGCGACTACGAAGCACCAAACGATGACCCAGCTCTTGGCGACGCCCATGGCCACAGTCTGCCACGCCTTCGAGCCCGCTGCGTCAGAACCGCGCTCCCCGTCGAACGCCGTGCGAATCGTATCCGTACGGGATCCAATTTGGCTCCAAACACCGGACCTCCCCCCCCAAAACAAGCGAGAGGGGAATCGAGGTGGTTCAACGACAGCCCACGGGTAACCCTCGAACCGATTGACGGGTTGCTCAGAACCAGGTGCAACCGTGGTTCGTGTGCTGCTCGGCGCTCTCGGCGACGCCGTTCAGGTAGCAGACCGCGGTGACACCGTACATGTCACAGACCTTGCAGTTGTCGCCTTCACAGCGCCCACCGCGCATGCTCACGCCTTCACGGCAAGGATTTCCGCAGCGCTTTCTCACCTCGCTTCGAGTGTCGCCCTCGCGCACCGTGCAGTAGGTGTTCTTCTTCGTGATCACGTCGACCTCCAAGGGCTTCGACGCCTTCATGTAGATCCCGAGCCCCACCAACAGCAGCAGCACCGCGACCCCCAGGATGATCACTGGCTTCCCCATTCATCCAGGTTACCGGCGCCTCGAGCAACACTCCAGGCGCCCGAGCAGCCTCCCCGCCGAGCGCGCAACTGGTCGAAACCGTTGCCCGTTCAGTCCCCTGGAGAGCGGCCCAATACTTGAGGCCTAAAGCATTCCGTTGACGGGCCAGCGGGCCGGTCTACGCTCGGATCGAGCCTCAGGGCCGCGCGGTGCCCGCGTAAGGCGTCGATCCATGGTTCCGGTTTCGAGCTAGTGCCCCAGCTTCGCGCTACCGAACGCCACACCGATGCTCATCATTACGCCAAATCCCAAGCTGAACAGCCAACCGTAGCCGAACACGTAGTGCATCAGCACGAGGCCTGTGAGCAATCCGACGGGCATTGTCTTCACGCGGTCGGCGAAGCTGCGTTCCTGACTCATCGTTCCTCGTCATGCCCAATGTGGCCGGGCCGCCAGAGTGAAATGATCGACGGCTCATCGTTCCCCCGGGTCCAGTTTTCTTGGGGTGAGTTCAAACGAATCAAGCTGGTTCCAGCGTGCGACCTCGCGGTCGCCTCTCCGTTTCGAGCCTACTTGGTTCACGCCGTGCGATCATGCGGCGACGAAGACGGCTAAACTAGCATGATGCGCCTGCTGCTCCCATCGGGATCACTCCTCTCACTGGGTCTGCTGGTTTCAACGGCCCTGCTTTCCCTCGTCGGCTGCAGCGCTTCGAACGACCCAGCCGACTGCACCGACTCGGGCACCCAGCTCGGAGGCATCCTCGCAGTGGACGCGGTCACCCTCGAGCCAGTCTGTGACTACAACACGGGCCTGTTCAGCGACCGTCTTCAGAGCCTCGGCGTTGGCGGTGTCTTTGCGACGCCGTGCGACGGCCTGCAAGAGTTCGAGAACATCGATGTCGAAGACCGCGGGAATTTCCGCCTGGAAGTATACGCTCAAGGGTACTCGGCCGGTGTAGTGAACATTCGAATCTACACGGACGGTTGCGGCCGACAGGCGGTGTCCCCACAAGGCCCCATGGGAGGCCTCCCAGGCCACGCGGGCTACGTCACGGTGCCTCTGACACCCGAGTGAGTACTGAGGCCAGCACCGACTCGCACCCAAGCGTCTAGCAGCGTCCGCCGTCCGCCTGCCTTCCCGGCGCTCGGCCATCAAGGCTTGTAGTACAGCGGCGGAGCCAGAAGCAGGCGATAGCCACCGACCACGATCGCGATCACACCGGGCGCACCGGCAGCCAAGAGCACGATGGTCAGCGACCAGAAGCGCATGAAACCTGCGCTGTTGAGCAGCGCGAACACACTGGAGACCGCCAGGCAGATCACGCTCCCTTTGATCAGGTCCTTGGCCCCGCGGCGCCGCGCGTCCCAGCGAAGCTCCGCGATCACCTCAGCCACCAGCGCCGTTGCTTCCGCCTGGCGCACTCCAGCCTGGAGCAACTCGCTGATCACCAAGCCTGGCGGCTCCCCCCAGATGAGCTTGGCTCGCGCATCGATCAGCGCACGAGCACGAGCCTGCGCCGCGCTCAAAGTCGCACCAGGCGCGCTCGCAGGGGGCCCGCTCGACGGTGACGGTGCCCCTGCGCTGGACGGGTTTGACCTGGGCTTCGCCAGGGCCGGAAGAGCCGCCGGGCTCCCCGGGGTCGCTGGGCGGGAGCCGGCGGAGGAGAGGCTGACGCGAATGCGATAGGGGCCAACCTTGAGTTCGTCCCCCTCATCCAAGCGGTGCACTCCCTGCATCCGCGAGCTGTTCAAGGCGACGACACCGCCGAGCGCTTCCACCGTCACCGCGAAGCCCTCTCGGCTGAGCGTCACGGCATGCGCCGCGACCGCTGGATGATCCAGGATCAGGTCGGAGCTGCCGCTGCTCCCGATCGTCATTCGTCCACTGAGCGTCCGGCACTGTGCCCCGCCCGGCCCCACCACGTTGACCGCCACCATGCCTCCATAGACTTCCTCATGGGCCGTCCGCGTCAAACATCCGCATGGAAACGCGAGCGTCCTTGCAGGTCTCGAACCGGTCGGCTGTATCTCCCATCGATTCCACAACCTCCGTGCCGAGGAACTGGCACCAGCTAGCCGGAGCCCAGGCCCGGTGCTCGGGCGACCAACTTGACTTTGTTGAAGTTCATATTCATAAAGTTAAGCGTGCACCTCATAAAATTAATCTTCATGGCCGCGATCGTGCTTTTGTCAGCGCTGGGTTGCTCTGGAGCCGAAAGCCCCGAGGCCGAGCCCAGGCCGAGCGCAGAACCACCGGCAGAGCAACCGCGGCCCCAGTGCACGCGCCTTCAAGTCGTCACGCACGCAGGCTGCGAGGACTATCCCCCGGGCGACTTTGCCGAACGAGACGTCGAGATCGCCAGTGGCAGCATCACCCTACATGGCACGCTCAGCGAACCCGTGGCCCCGCCAGGCTACAGCGCTCCGAGCGTGCTGTTGATCGGCGGATCCGGGCCGACGGATCGCGACGCAAACCTCACGGCAACCCTAGGGATCCGCTACCCCACGGAAGTTCCCGCAATGCGTGAACTCGCCCAAGGCCTGGCGAGGCGTGGCTTCCGCGTGCTTCGCTATGACAAGCGCACGTGCTTCACCGAGAACAACCCCCACTGCGCAAGCAGCATCGCCGACTATCCGGGCGACATCGATGACATCACCACAGACGACTTCCTGGAAGACGCACGCAGATGGTCCACCTGGCTCGCGGAAGGCGACTCGGAGCTCTTCCTAGTCGGCCACAGCCAGGGC
>JAUILJ010000391.1 GCA_030433055.1 Polyangia bacterium | reverse complement strand
CAACCGAGCGCCAGCTCATGCTCCGGCGTCAACGGCTGCAACCGAGCGCCAGCGGCTGCAACCGAGCGCCAGCGGCTGCAACCGAGCGCCAGCGCATTTTCCCGAGCGGAAACAACGCTGGCGCCTGGTGGTGGGCAGATCGACTGTGCTGAATCGACTGTGTTGAATCAACTGGGCTGAAGTCGACTGTGCTGAATCGACTAGGGCCGCGGGCTCATTGGCCGACTTGGGGCGTTTGGCCCGCCACTGCCATGCCGAGGAAGCGTACTGCGTCACTGTTGGCTGCTGGCACGTCGAACACCACGAAGTGCCCGTCTGAGCCGCTCGGCGGCCCGTACTCGCGCGCCCCCAGCGTGAGATCCGTGGTGCCCACCACGTCGGTCAGGCTCAGGGGTACTGCCTGCTCCATGAGCCCCAGGTCATCAGGCATCGAGGCTGACGCATCGTGCGCCGCCAGGTCCACCTGAGAAGCCAGGATGTAGTTCTCGATGGTCAGGTTCGGGCTGTAGGTGTCGTTCAGGCCGTACGTCACGAACAGGTGCTTCGGCGTGACTCCGCTGACTGGCTGGCGCCCCATCAACACACCGTAGTTGATCGGGTCGGCAGGTTCGATGAACTGCTGTAGCAAATTCATCACCGGATGGCTGGTTCCTCCCGGCAACTGGAACTTGGAGTCGTAGTCTCCGAGCACCAGCGGGATGGCGCTCGCGATGTTGACCGGCTTCTTCTTGCTGATCAGGGCATCCCGCAACATCGCTCCATTCCCGCTGAACACCGCTGCGCGATACACGTGGCTGTACGGCACCCCCAGGCTACCTTCCGTGGATCCTTGAGAGTGACCGAAGAAGGCGATCGCGCTGGGGTCGATCTTGATCGCGTCCCCACCGGTCTCGGTTGCGGTCAAATCGAGGCTCTCTGCAAAGCGACCGAGCGCGATCTGATCGGCTGCACCTTGCATCGGGTTGCCCCGAGCCGCCGCGGGGTTAGCGAAGTTGAAGAACAAGTTGTTGGGCGACTCGGTGGAGCCGTTGCGACGCGGTCCATGGGACACCTGGTCGATCCCCAGCACCGCGACCGGCACGTTGCCACCGGGGATCGCCGCGGAGGCCAGTGCGCCGGCCACCTCGGGGCGTACGTGGCTGCGGAAGCTCCCACCAGTTCCGTGCGCAAACACAACCAGGGGCCAGCCGGTGGCTGGCATGGTCGCGCCCTTGGGCACGGTGAGCGCCATGCACACGTCTTCGTTCCGCACCGGTGCGCTGGTCTGAATGGCGCCGCCGGAGGTGAGGTAGGGCGCGTCCCCTTGCTGGAAGATCGGCAGGCTCACGAGCGCGTGGTACTCGTCATACGCTGGATCTGCGGCGCCGCAGCCGCGGTCACCCGTGTGGTCTGGACAAGGCGACTCCACGCCTGTGTCGCACTTGACCCAGCTCGACGAGGTCGGCACCGGCGCCGTCTCGACCGCGGCTGCGAGCTGTTCCATCGGAGCCCGGGTGTCTCCCACGGTGATCACCGTCGCGTTGAGCACCGTGTTCGGGTCGATGTTCTCCCCCGTCAGGTAGTCGCGCAACGGCGCGTAGGCAGCATGCACACCGGCGAGCACCGGATCGCTAGGCGAGGCTGCAGCGAGCGCGGTCGTCAAATGCTCGGCGCGCTCGATGCCGGTGCCGTTCTTCGCGCGACCATCGGTGGTGAGGAAGATGGCGTAGGTGTGCCCCGGCTCGAGGGGTGAGCGCGCGGAGCGCCGGACCGCGAACCAGTCTCGACAGATGTATTTGCCGCCGCCCTCGGAGTAGTACCAGCGCAGGCCGGCCTGAGCTCCGTAAGAAGGATCGTTCGGCGTGACGTCGACCCAGCGCACGGGGCGCACGCTGTGGTCATCGGGTTCCCGGAATGACTGGAAGTCGACGGGACCGGAGAAGCGGAACGTAACGACGGGGTTCGCGCCCCAGCCATCCTCCTTCTCGACCTCGTCCACATACACCTGCACCGGATCGAACGGCAGCAGGCTCACCCCAGGAGTCGGAAAGCCAGTCAGATCCGGCTTGCCATTCTTCAAGCGGGCGTCATTGGGAAACGGGAGCCGGAAGAAGTCTTTCTCCTGCCCAGCGGGGTTCGCGCCGGGCACTTCGAAGTACGCCCGAACGTTGCCTTCCGAAGGATCGTCGCACTCGATGTTGGGAGACGAGGGCAAGCCGAAGGGCGGCGCGCCCGGCGGCACCGGAGCGCACTGACCGGCCAAGCAGGCCAGGCCAGCGAAACAATCACGGCTAGCGGTGCACTCACCACCGGCGTCCACGTTTCCTTGGGGAACACACTGGGCGCTGAACCCGACCAGATCGCAACGCAGCCCCTGAGCGCAGTCACCGTCAGACTCACAGTCGGCGCCGTCGGTTCCGCTCCCGCCGGGCGCACAGAGCCCACCGATGCACTGCAAGCCGTCTTGGCACTCCCCTGCGATCACGCACGGGCTGCCCTCGGAAGTCTCACCGCCAGGTTCACACGTGCCAGAGTTGCACGCGAGGCCCGGCCGACATGGATCGGTATCGGTGCAAGCCTCCCCCACACCGTGGCCGGCTGGAACACCACCGGTACCACCATTGGCGGCCGTCCCGCCGGTTCCTCCGTTCGCCCCCGTGCCACCAGTACCGCCAGTCTCGCTCGCGGTGACCGCCGTGCTGTTGCTACACGCCAGCCCAAGAGCAGGCAGCCCCACCACAAGAATTCCAAAGTAAGCCAGACGCATTCGAGTCCCCTTTCGCGCACCTTCGTGCCAAGCCACGGCTTCCGCAATCCGAGCCGCTCCCGTCCGTCGAGTCGTGCTCCGCTGTGCCGCGAGGTACGACGTCCCGCGTTCCCAGCGCGGATCAGTCGCAAAGCATACACTTTGTTAGCTGAGGTTGCTTGCTCACGCACCCGAGGCCGGCCGGCGCATCAGCTGCGCTGGGCCGCTCCATTTCCGAAGCGGCTCTTTCCGCGGAGGATCCCAGCGCATACAGTCGGCGGCGATGTCTGAGCGCGCGTTCGAGATCAGTGTGCTGGGAGCAACGGGGTTCACGGGGAGGCTCACCGCTGAATACCTGGCGGGTGCGGCAGCGAGCCTTCAGCGGCGCGGCGGTGAGCCCCTGCGCTGGGCCATCGCAGGGCGAAATCCGAAGCGCCTGGCCGCTGTGCAACGCACCTGCGAGGCGCTCGGCTCGAAACCGCAGGTGGTCTTGTGCAGCGTCGACGAACCGGAGAGCCTCGCGGAGCTGGCGCGCTCGAGTGGAGTCATCGCCACCACCGTCGGCCCGTTCGTGCGCTACGGGTTCCCTGTCGCCCAGGCCTGCGCCGCGCAAGGTGCGCACTACCTCGACATCACCGGTGAGCCGGATTTCGTGAAGCGGCTGATGCTCGAGCTCGATGCCCCGGCGCGCGAACGGGGCGTGAAGCTGGTCAGCTGCTGCGGCTTCGACTCCATTCCTCACGATTTCGGCGCCTGGTACTGCGTGCGTCAGCTCACCTCCGACGCACCCATTCGTATGTACGCGGTGGTCGAAGGCAACGCCGAGTTCTCGGGCGGCACCTGGCACTCGGCGGTGGGCGCGATGAGCGACTTGGGCAAGCGGCGCACGGGCCCACGTGCAAAAAGCCGCACGGATAACCTGTCTGCCGCCCATGGCGCGGCGCGCAAGGTCGGCAAGCTACCTACCCGCCCTCGCTACGACTCGGTCACTGGTGGCTGGATCGCTCCGCTGCCAACCATCGACCCGAAGATCGTGCTGCGCACCGCTGCCTCCCTGGAAGAGTTCGGTCCCAACTTCAAGTACGGGCACTTCATGCGCGTCGGGTCCACGGGCAAGCTTCTTCTGGGAGGAGCTGGTGTGGGTGCCGCACTCGCACTGTCCCGGCTCTCAGTCACGCGGGACCTGCTCCTGAACCTGAAGCAGCCGGGCGAAGGTCCCTCTCGCGAACGCCGTGCGCGTTCTTGGTTCCGGGTGACGTTCGTCGCCGAAGCCGACGGCGGCGCCCGAGCTCTGAGCGAGGTGAGCGGCGGCGACCCCGGTTACGACGAAACCTCGAAGATGCTCGGCGAATCGGCGCTGTGTCTGGCGCGAGACGGCGCCGCCCTCGCAGAGTGGGACAAGCGAATGAGTAAGAGCAGCGCACCGAGTAACAGCAGCACGCCGAGCACCAGCAGCGCGCCGGGCGCCACCAACGGAACGACGGCGGGGGATTCGTTCGCCACGAGCAACGCAGGAGTGCGTACCCCGGTGCAGGCGATGGGTGCACCCCTGTTGGAGCGCCTGCAGCGCGCAGGGTTGTGCTTCCGCCACCTCGACTAGTGCCCTGTCGAGGAAACCCGGCATCGACGTGTTCAGCGAATCACGGCTTCGCCTCACCAGGTTGCGCGGTCGATCGCTTTAAGGTTGAAGCGATTTCGGCCGAGCTCGGCGGCAGGCGTGCGCCGGCACACAACTAGGAGTACCCTAGGAGGGTACGTGTCCGAAGGGGAACAGCAGCCATCCGCGATGGGGGAGCGGGAGAGCGAAGTGCGTGGCGTGTGGTTCGTGACGGCCGCGAGCTACTGCGAAAAGCACTTCGGTCACCCCGGCCTCGAGGCGGTAGCCGAGGAGATGCCCGAGCCGCATCGTCGCGCGCTCCTATCTCCGGACGGAAACGCGTGGTACCCCGAGAGCATGATGCAGACTTCCATCGCTGCCATGGAGCGGGTCCTTGCGCGCGGGGATGCCGAGCAATTCACGAGCATCATCGAGGGCTGCACCGAGGAGGGAGTGGGGCTCGCGTTTCGTGTGTTCCTGCGCGTGACCACACCGGCCTTCGTCATCCGACAGATCCCCTTCATGTGGCGACAGATCCGACGCGGCCGGGGCAAAGTGGACGTGGCTCCTGGCGTCGCGGGCGCCTCCGTTCATTACAGCGATTTCCCCTATTTCGACGACGGCCGCTATCGGCGCCTGACCGAGGGCTCGCTGCGCGCGCTCGTGCGCATCGCAACGCGGCGGGAGCCCGACGTGCGGGTGCTGGATTTCACCCGCAGCTCCCTCACCGTGGACATCCGGTACTTCCGTTGAAACGTCGCGGTATGCGCTCAAGCGTACATGACGCATTCCGCCCAATTGGGAACGGTTTGCAGGTTTGAAAGATTCGCCACGGGCCCGACTCATAAGCGTCTGAAACTCCTAGGCCCGCGGCTGGCCATCGGGTGGCATGGCACTCGCATTGCCCTTCTCGCCCATGACCAGCCCCAGAGACCTGTTGAACAACGCACGAGAGAAGCTCACGCGTGCGATCGGCGCAGAGGAGGGGCGGCGCGTACTGAACGAGGCCTTGAGGCGCGCTGGTGTCTCGAGCGTCGACTCGGCGGGCGATCTGCTCAAGGTCGCAGAGCAGCTGATGCGCCGCGGGGGTCTCCTGGAGGCAGTGGCCCGATCGCTGAAGATCCAGGCGATCCTGGCAGGAGCGAGCGAGCCCCCGCCACCCAGCCACGCGGGCGATCGGCCCTCGGCTCCCCCCGGGGGCTGAGCTCACTCGACTCGACGAAAACGCAGGGTCATGCGGTCGCTCTCACCAACGGCGGCGTACTTCGAGCCGTCGCGTAGAGTGGGCGGGAGCGACCAGACGCCATGGGGATGGTCATGGGTGTCCTTCGCGTTAGCGTTGATCTCCGAGCGTGCTTCGAGCGTGAACCCCGCGCGCGTGACCGCTTCGACCACGCTTGATTCCGCGAGGTAACCCTTCGCGAGCCTGTCGACCGGCGCTCGATGGGCTATCACGGCGAACACTCCACCGGGCCGCAGCGCGGAGCGCACCGCAGCGTACACCGCGCGCTCTTCATGGCGCGCGCGGTAGACGTGAGCCACACGAAACCCAAGCACGAAATCGAAGCGCGCGGGGGTGCTCCATTTCGCGACCGGCACCCCCGGAATGAGCTCAGCCCTGGGTTCCAGGCTCTGGGTGAGCGCCTCGAGATCGAGCCAGCGGTCCAGCAAGGGCCCCGGCTCTCTCGGATCCGTGAACACATGAGGCGCGACCAGGGGAACGAGCACGCTGAGACGAGAGAGACCATCGCGCGTGGGCTCCAGGTATTCCCCGAGGATCCGCGTGTAGTAGCCATCTCCAGATTCGAGCTCGAGCACGCGAGAAGTCGGCTGGATCTCGAAGAACTCCAGGGTTTGCCTTGGATGCCGTGCGCCGTCTCGCGCTCGGTCGCTGTTCGTGCGGCGCGCCGCTCCCAGCGCGCGCGCCAGTGGTTCAGGTTTGGGAGCAGGCGCACGGGGAGCAGGCGGAGCGCTGGGGGGCGCGGGCCTGGGCGCCTCGGCGGAGGGCGCGGCGCCACAACCACCGAACAGTAGCGCGCTGCCTAGCGCCAGCAGCAATGCTCGGCTGGATGACGGCGCTCGGCTGGATGACAGCGCTCGGCTGGATGACGGCGCTCGGCTGGGTGACAGCGCAGGCCGCTTCCTCAAGGAAACATTGGGGGCCGCGCTGGCTACAGCGCCCACGGGCTCAGCGACGCGGAGCGGAGGGTTCCGATGGCTCGAGGCTATCGAGACCGAGCTCGATGGGACGCCACGCGAAGTGCATGACGAAGAAACACCGCTTGCACACCAGCGCGGCCATCGGCGTCGTCACGGTGCTCTGAGCGCTGCCGTCACCTTGATAGCCGAGCTCCGCAACCAGCCCAGCGAACTCCCAGTGAGTGTAACGGCAAGCCGGGCAGCCAGGCATGTGGCCGCCGAACTTCTTGTTGAAGAACGTCTGAATCTTCTCGAACACCCGAGGGTCGCCTGACATCTACGGCCCGGGTAGCATTGGCCCTAAGCCGCTTCAACCTGGGTCATGTCAAAGCTCAGCAACCGCAGCAAAAGCTGAACCCTTCTCGGCGCTTCCTGGTAGGCCCTGGTGCGCCTCACCCCCAAACGAACCGCGTCCGCGAGCGCTCTAGGCCGCTCGGCCTGGACTGCGAAGTGCCCTGGGCCCGGCGGTTTTCAAGCTGACGATGGAGTGGACCCTGGCTCAGGCGGCTTGCTCCGACCAGGAGCGCAGCTCGATCTGGCCGTCAATGATTTCCACGTAGGAATTGCCCCGCATCCAGTTCCCGGAGTTGACGTAGAGGCCCCCTTCGAGGTCCACGCGTTCGGCGTTGTGGGTGTGCCCGAAGATGACGCAGTCGAACCCGCGCCGCAGCAACATCTCCGCGGCCTCGTGATACACGCTCTCTTGCTCACCCTCCGGCGTCTTCCGGTAGCGATCCTTCAGCCGCTGGTAGTACGACCACAGGTAGTACACGTCGGGGTAGAGGTGGAGCAGCGGGCCCGCGGCCTTGGTCGCGAACTCGTAGAAGTCCGGGTGCTTGACGAAGAACGGATCGTAGAGGTGCCC
>JAUILJ010000390.1 GCA_030433055.1 Polyangia bacterium | reverse complement strand
CGAACACGAGGCGCTTCGCGGCGGCCACGTAGATGTTGCCGGGCCCGACGATCTTGTCGACCCGCGGCACGCTCTGCGTACCGTAGGCAAGCGCCGCGATGGCTTGAGCTCCGCCCGCGTTCAAGATCGCGGTCGCGCCCGCCAAGTGACATGCCGCCCGGACCTCAGGCGCAGGATCGGGGGTGGCCACGATGATCTCGGGAACCCCAGCGACCTGCGCGATCACCGCGCTCATCAACACGCTGGACGGATAGCGAGCCTTGCCCCCGGGGGCGTACACGCCGACACGGCCCAGCGGGTCCACCCGTGTTCCGAGGGAAATCCCGCTGGCGGAATACTCGAAGCCGCCCAAGTACTCTCGCTGGCGTTCGTGGTACTCGCGAATCCTTGCGGCAGCGAACTTGAGGGCAGCCTGCACCTCTGCAGAGAGGCTTGCCAGCGCAGCCTCACCCCCAAAATCCCTTTCTAGGAACTGCTCGATGTCGCGCCGTTCGAAGCGCTGAATAGCTTGGCGTAGGGCTGAGTCTCCATCCCTGCGTACCGAGGCGAGGATCTCACGGACCGCTGGCTCGACGCGCTCGAGATCCGACTCCCCACGATGCACCAGGCGCTCGAGCAGAGCATCGAACTCAGGGCTTGGCTGGACGGCGCGCTGGAGCATTGCGGCTCGATGAGGCATCGCGGCTCGATGAGGCATCGCGGAAGGCTAGATCCGGCGACGCCCCAGGGCGAATCAAGTCCAGTGCCCAGCCTTCATGGCGGCCGGATCGTACTCACGGATGCGCGGACCGACCGACTCGCGGAACACACTCTCGTTGTCCATGTCGAAGTCGTCTTCGTCGAAGTCGCTCGCGACCTCCACGGTGATCGCCAGAATGCGCAAGAACATCGCGAAGCTAGAGGCGCAGAGCCGAGGCTTCCAGGTGTCGGTACCGCTCATGGCGGTGTAGACGGGACAGTCTCCCTCGGCGTCAATCTCGCTGACGTCCAAGAAGTAAGGATCCCCAAGCAACGCGCTGTGAGCGACGATGACCCAAGTCGGACGCCAGCCATTGCTGGCTGGGCTGACGAGCAGCTCCCCTTCCTCGGTCAAACAGAAGCCTTTCTGCTCTTCGAGGAACTCCGAGGAGGGCACGAGGCGCACTCGCTCCGAAGGAGTGACCGTTTCGGTGTCGATAGGATCCGATTCCAGCAAAAACTCCCGATAGCGCCGGGGTAGCTTCAGCTGCTTCTTGAGCGACTCCACCAAGGTGGGGTCCGCCGCTCCGAAGGTCGGGGAGAGACCCCGCTGTTGAAAGGATTCCTTGAGCGCTGAGATGGATTCGGCGAGATCGCTGTCCACGTCGCGACCCTTCGCGCAGCGCCGTGCAAGCTGGCGCTGGTGGTGGGAGACGGAGCACTCGGCATGCGCCTCCAGATTGTTGTTCGTTCGCGCCTCCAGCGGCGAGATAGGCTGCCAGCGACGCGCCGGACTGGCGCGGAGACCGCTGGGGGGCCGCGCCTCCGCCGACGCGAACCTTTGCCAAATCGCACCCTTGCAGGCGAGAAAGTAGTCCGTTTAGGGGAAGGGCAAGCCTAGTGCAATCTCCGGAACATGCATACTCGAATTGAGGTTTGTTGCTGCACCCCGGCCTCCGACCTGGGGCCGCGACGAACAGCGGCCTTGTAGCCGGACTGCGCCGCGCCACGCCTCACCAGCCGCGGCAGGTTGTCGCAGCCTAGCGCTCGAAGAAGGGCGAGCGATGACGACGGCGGTGTCTGCGTGCGAGCTCCACGTAATCCAGTTCACTCGCGTCACCGGGTCGCTCGATGGTGCCTGGAGGGCGCTCCACGTAGCCTCGCATCGTCTCCACCATTTGGCTCAGGCCGTCCTTTGCCGGTAACGGGCCGCTCGAGATGAGGCGAGCCAGGCTTCGCTCGAGCAGCGTCACGAGATCGCCGGCGACGTGCCCGCGACGCATGAGGTCGTGATAGCTGCGGGCGAGCGAGTGCGCGTCGAAGCGCTGGCGTAGCGCAAACTCCGAAGCGACGCGCAAGACCGCGTCTGCCTCCAGTACTCCGTCTTCCCCGAGCACGAAGGCGGCTTGGAGGTAGTTGTAGAACGGCACCACTCGAGAGCCGTATGCGTTAAAGCGGCTTGGCGGCGTTTGTCGCTCCAGGTGAATCAGGATCCGGCGCTGCATCGGGCTACGGCGAATACTGCCGAGCGCTTGCAGACACTGCGCCTGGACGTCGGAATAGACGCGGCCCGCGGCCAGAATGCGCTTGAGCATGACCGAATCCACGTGGCCATCGCACAGGTCTCCAAACAGCGAGTACACGAACGCGTCAGCCTCCGCGTCGTCACCGACGAGCACCTCTCGACCCGAGAGTGGCCCTTGTGGCCCCTCCAGCGCACCACCGGGCGTGCGCGGTTCGGTCACCTTGCTGTTGAGCAGCACGGGGAGTTTGTAGCCCAGCTGATCTCTTATCGCGCGGAAACGCAGGCGCAGCGCGTTCGATAGATTGGGTTTCAGTGTGAGTTCATCCCAGCGCACGCGATCGATCCGCAACTTCTCCTCGAGGCGCCCGCGCATCTGCCGAGGACTTCCGCTCAGGATGTGGATGTAAGCGCCGGAGCGTCCCAGCTCGCGGAGTACAGAGGCCGCCCCCGGCACCGAGCGCTTCTGATCTGGGCGCTCCAGCGCCGTCTTGATCAGATCCCCCGGTGTATCGAACTCGGTGCGCAGGTAGGTCTTGTCCAAGTCCCAGCGCGCCACGAAGCGGGGCAGTTGCGGGTCTGCCATGTCTCGCGGTGTAGCGACCCGCGGACGCGGTCACAAAGGGTTTGTTCGCAACGCCTCAAAGACAGCGATGCTCAAGAAGCCCAGTCTCGACGCATGGTCTCGAGGGACAGCAGCAGCTCGTGGGCCCCAGACTTGCGCGCGACTTCGATCGCCTCGTTGATGTACTCGAACGCCTCGTCGGCGCGTTTTCGTCCGTGTGCGACGTGGGCGAGGGCGCTGAGCACCCGGGCCCGGTCGGTCCCACTGGGCCCCGCCAGGTCCAGCGCTTCTCGCAAGACACCCTCTGCGTCGCTGAAGTTACCCGCACGGGTGAGCGCATCGCCGAGCTTGCGGCTGAAGATCAACACGGCACGTAGCGGATCGTCGAGCTCACCCCGGGCGATCTCCTGGCGCGCCAATTCCAGGCCGCGCCGCAGCGCAAGGACCGCGGCAGGCGTGTCCCCGCGCGCCGATGCTCGGTCAGCGACCTGTTCGAGGAGCAGTAGCGCCTGGAACGAATCCTGAGAATAGAACGCGTGCAGTGCGTGTGCCTCGATCGGGGCGCCCGACTCCTCACACACCTTTACCGCACGGAAGTGCAAATCCTTCCGCACTCCGGCTGGGACGGCGGCCAGGACCACGTCTCGAAGCAGCGGGTGCGAGCAAGACAACGTCCCAGCATGGCGCACCACCATGCCGCCTTGGACCAGCTGATTCAGCGCTCCGAGGACATCGCTGACGTTCGGCACCATCGTGCCAAACGCGATCGGCTCCACCTCATCGCCAAGCACCGCGATGGCCTGGAGCACCCGCCGCGCGTCGGGCTCGAGGCCGGCCACGCGATCTGCCACCAGGTCTGCCAAGCGTGTCGGCGGATCTTTGCCCCCTTCGAGGGTGAAACGAATGACTTGCTCGACGTACATGGGGAGGACACCGCGAGCGCCAGCGTCACCGATCGCCCGCAGGCGCTCTCCAGGACGGCTCGCCTTCAGCAGGCGCGAAACGGCTGGCGTCGGCAGCCCGCTGATCACACGGGCGGCGTGTGCCGCGCCCCACCCTGTCTCGAACCCGGGAACGTGCGCGGCGAGGATCAGCGTCCTGACCGCCGGCGGCTCGCCGAGCGCATCCGCGAACGCACTACGGCTTGCTCCGTCCATGCGGTGCAAGTCGTCCAGAGCGACGATCACGGCGCCGTTGGTCTGCTGGCGACCCTGCGCGAGCGCCCAGCGCAGCGCCTCGGCGAGCGCGAAACGGCGCTCGAGCACGCTCCGACGATCGTCCTCTCGCGGTCCCTCGAAGACCTCGCGAATCGCGGCCGCCACCTCGGCAGGAGCATCCCCGACGTCAGGCATCGACGCGCCGTTCTTCCGCCGCTTGAGCAAGACGCCGAGCACCTCGCGCAAGGCGAAGTACGCCACCTCGGCTCCGTGGGGATCAGGAGTCGCGTAGACCACCAAATCGCCTGCGCTCTCCGCGCGGCCGAGGAACTCCTTCAGCAGGCGAGTCTTGCCTGCGCCGGATTCACCGACGAGCCGCGCCCCAGCGACCTCTTCCACCAGCTGGTCGCGCCGGTCTGCCAACCAGGCGAGATCCTCGTCGCGGCCGACCATGGGCAGCGGGAGCGATGGGACCGAAGGCGCCTCGGGTACCACGCTGTTGAGCGGTAGCCGCGCGCCACACTCGCCGCAGAACTTCTGGAGTGGCACCACCGACTCACAGGCGGGGCACTGCACGCTGCCGGTGATCGGCACCGGTGGTACGCCGCTCGACCGCTCACGTTCCTCTGCTTCGACTTGGTCGATGGCCTCTTTCAGAGCGTCAGCGAACTCGAGCGCGTCCTGGAAGCGATGCTCCGCGTCCTTCTCCAGTGCTTTGCTGACGACGGAGACCAACGGCTCCGGGATATTCCGCTCCGGCGCGACCTGCGTGGGATCCGGCACGGGAATCGACAGGTGCATCATCACCACCTGCGTCGGGCTCTCCGCTTCGAACGGCAGCCTCCCCGTGAGAAGCTGAAACAGGATCACCCCCACCGCGTAGAGGTCGGTGCGGCCGTCGATCGGATCGCCCCGACCTTGCTCGGGCGCCATGTAGTCAGGCGTTCCGCAGACGATGCCCGGACTCGTAACGTTCGGCATGCTGGCGTCCTGCTTCAGCTTCGCCAGCCCAAAGTCCACGACCTTGACGTGATCACCGCCCCGCCGGAGGGGTTCGCACAGGATGTTCTCCGGCTTCAAGTCGCGGTGGACGATGCCCATTTCGTGGGCGTCGGAGAGCGCAAACAGGACTTGGCGCAGGATGTCCACGATGCGCACGAAGGACAGCGGCCCGTCCTCGTAGGCCACGCGCGCGAGATCTTTTCCGCGCAGGAATTCCATGACCAGGTACGGTTGGCCATCATCAGTCCGGCCGAAGTCAATCACGCTGATCGAGTTCGGGTGGTTGAGCTGGGAGGCGGCGCGAGCCTCCGTCATGAACCGCAGCGCCGAGTTCTCGTCGCTCAACAGGTGGGGATGGATGATCTTGACGGCGACCGTCCGGCCCAGGACACGTTGCTCCGCGCGGTACACGCGCCCCATGCCCCCCACGCTCAACAGATCGAGGATCAGGTAGCCCCCAGGCAACTCCTGTCCGATCAATTTGTCGTCAGTGGCTGTGGTGCGAACACTGCCGACGGGAAACCCGCATGCCGGACAGTATTTGTGCTCCTCAGCGCACTGCGTTCCGCACTGGGGGCACGGTCGCATCGTGAGTAACTTACCACCCTCCCGTCGCTTTGGGGTGAAGGGGAATCACCGCTAGCCCATGTGCGTGCACTTTTTTTTGTACGGCACGCGCTTCACCACCGCTCCCAGTGAGCTGCCTCATTCCGGGAAAGCGATGTTCCAGGCAGGCGCCGTGTCCTTGTCAACGCCCAGGTTGCTCGAGGCGGTCCGTTGCGAAGCGGGCTGCGTGCGAAGGAGGCTCCTTGCGAAGAGGCGGAGGTGGCGCCACCTATTGAAGCGCCACCCCCGGCGGCCCCGAACAGGGTCAACCGGCGATTCTCCTCGGGAAGTTCGGGCTTTCGGGGTAGGGTCCTGAGAGCAATGGCCGCCCCGAGAGTCCGACTCGGCGATCTGCTTGTAGAAGCTCAAATGATCACGCGTCAGCAGCTCGATGAGGTGCTGGAGCGTCAGCGCGAGGATCGGCGGCGTCTGGGCACGTTGCTGGTCGAATCAGGGCTGGTCTCCGAGACCCAGGTCACGCAGATCCTGAGCCAGCAGCTCTCGGTCCCGTGGGTGTCGCTTTACCATATCGATTTTTCGCGGCAGCTGCTGAATCTGGTGCCGAGCCAGGTGGTCGAGCGCTTCTGCCTGGTCCCGATCTTCGTGCGCCGCGTGCGAGGGCTCGGGCAGACGCTTTACATCGCGATGGACGACCCCACCGATGAGACCGCGCTCGATCAAGTGCGCCAGTTCAGTGGGCTTCCAGTACGAGCGATGATCGCGCCACCGTCGGACATCCGCGCGGCGATCCGGGTTTACTACGGCACGAGCACCGTGGGCGACAGTCAGGCTCCGGACCCGATGGCGGTGCCCACCACCGCCGAGCCGAAGCGGCCGCCTCCCAAGCCTCCTCAGCCCCCTCGGGCCACTGCGCCATCGGAGCTCGACATCGATGTGCACGTGGAGAGCCCTGAACCGCCAGTGGCCGAGGCAGCGGAGGCGTCCACGTCCGCGCCGCCGGAGGTCGCTGCGCCCCCATCCGAAGCAGCCCCATCCGAAGCAGCCCCATCCGAAGCAGCCCCGTCCGAAGCAGCCCCGCCGAGCACCCAGCTCTCTGCCAGCAGCGAGCCTCCTCCCCGAGACGTCGAGCCCGCGGCGGAGCCGAAGGAACACGAACAGGGTGAGACCGAACCGCCACCAGCCATGGCTGGCGCACCCAGCGTCAAGATCCCCCCGAGCTCTCAGCCTCGCATCGAGGAGGACGTCCCCACGGAAACGCCTCCTGGCGTGGCCGACGCGGGGCAAGCGGCGCTCTCCAGCGTGGAGCCGAGCCCCAGTAGCCGCGCACCATCTCAGCCCGATGAGCCACCTCGCAGCCTCACCCCTGTACCGGAGAGCACTCGGGTCCCTGCACGGGACGTCGTGATGCCACAGCCCCGCGCTGGCAAGACACCCCGTATGGTCTCGCTCACGTTGCTTGACGGAACGACCATCAACCTGCCAGCGCGCTCCGCTCAGTCACCTCGCGCCGAACCGGAAGCAGACGAGGTCGCACCAGCGGCAGGCGAAGACCAGCTCACCGCCCGTGATCTGGTCGCGGCGCTGCGCGCGGTATCGCACGGCGCGGATGCAACGGAGATCCTGGGCGAGAACGCGCGCTGGGAATCGATGTTCGCCGCCCTGCTGTCCCTGCTCCTCAAG
The DNA here is from genome assembly GCA_030433055.1 of Polyangia bacterium. Lineage (GTDB taxonomy): Bacteria > Myxococcota_A > Polyangia > Polyangiales > Polyangiaceae > JAHBVY01. The sequence goes on along the minus strand of JAUILJ010000390.1, from coordinate 251 downwards.
AAGCGTCTGATCGCCGACTGGGAGTTCGTCGAAGAATACAAGCGGGTCTAGCGCACGGCTCGTTGGTTTCGCAGCGCCGTGATCTCCTCGCTACTGAAACCTGCATCCGCGAGGATCTGATCGGTGTGCTCGCCCTGCTTCGGGGCCGGCCGTGGTTCGAGGTCGAGGGGCGTAACTGGCGTGCGCACTTGCTTGACCACTCCCTCTGGCGTCTCGACGTCGAGGAACACCTTGCGCGCCACCTTGCGGTC
>JAUILJ010000389.1 GCA_030433055.1 Polyangia bacterium | reverse complement strand
GCGCTTCGCCGACTTGGGCATTCTGCAGTACGAGGACTGGGAAGACCCATCGGACGAGGTCAACTAGCGCGCCGAATCGCTGCAGCCTCGCTCGCCGGCCGGGGCTGCAGCCGCCTCACGAGCACATCCAACCGTGCGCGCTCAGACGGGGATCACCGGGAGGCTCTCGGAGAGCGCGGCGAGCTCCTTGCCGCGCTCTGGCGGGACGACCATCACCGGAACGTCCGCGTGCCGCACGACCCACTCTGCCACACTCCCGAGCAGCAGCCGCTCGAGGCCCTTCCTGCCGTGAGTGCCCAGCAACACCAGGTCGTGCTCCGCGTCCACGGCTTCCTCGACGATGCGCTTCTTTGGATCGCCGCGCAGCACCTTGCGCGTCACCTTGATGGCGGCTGGAAACTGCGCGGCTTCGATGAACTTCAGCAGATCGTCGTCCAGCCGATGTGCCGCTTGAGACTGAAACTCCTGCGCCGAGTACGGGACGTCCGCCGTGGGATCGTCGGAGGGCGTCAGCGGGGGCTCCCACACATAGACGACGCCCACCTCCGCACCCCACGAATCCGCAAGGAAAGCAGCGTAGCGCAGCGCGTGCGCAGAGCAGGGCGAGAAGTCGACTGGCACCAGCAGCTTCTTTGGTTCGTTCATGGCGCGCTCTCTCCTGAGTAGTCGCGCACCAGCTCTTCCGCCAGCTCGCTGAGGAATCCGTCGTAGCCGTGGCTTCGCCGTACGCGCTCGAAGTCCTCGAAGGCTTCGGTGACCATCGCGCCGCGCTCGCCTTGCAGGAGCTCCATCGCCACTGGGTAGATCTTCCGGTTCTCCAGGTCGACGTGGGCGCGCATGAAATCGACGAGCTCCTGCCCGACGCTCTTGAGGTGACGCAGGTCTTCGCCCGTCCACAACCCACGCTGTGACGCCGCCTGACGGATGACACGCATCAGGTAGCGCTCCTGGTTGTGGTCCTTGCGCAGGTGTTCGAAGTCTTCGCTCTCCCAGTCGCAGCCCGCCTTCACCATCGCAGGCATGAGCACCGTCTCCTCTTTCTCGTGATGCGAGAGGTCGACGAACTCACGGAAGAACGTGACGAAGCGATGCAGATCTTGCCGTACCTCATCAGACTCGGTGGGAAGCTGCTTCAAGTACCTCTCGAACGCGTCGGTGACTCGCAGGATGAGTCGGTGTTCGTCGAAGAGCGGAGTAAGTACGGACATCTGTTTCTCCCGGTGCAGTTCCCGCCACGCATAGGTTCAAGCGACGTGCCAGCGCCCGAGCGGCACCTTTTTCAGGCAAACCGCAGCATACCCGAGTAGGGCCAACGCACGCATTTCGTGGGCACTTGCGCAGTACGCAGCAATTACGCGTTTCGCGTTTCAGGGCCCGCTGTGGGCTGAGCGGCATGGGTTCAGAACGGGGGAAACGGGTGCAAAACGTCAGCAAACCCGTTCCGATCCACCGGAGCAGAGGCCTTGGCCTGAGCTTCGCAGGGAGCGACACTCAACGGAGGAGCCCCATGGTTCAGCTGAAGAAGATCCTTTGCCCCATCGATTTTTCCGAGTGCTCGAAGAGCGCCCTCGACGAAGCGCTCAAGCTCGCGAAGCGCTTCGAGGCCGAGCTGACCGTGCTGCACTGCTTCGAAGGCTCGCAGTACGTCCGCCCGGACCTCGTGGGCTGGACGTACGCTGGAGAGCATCGCCCACTACGAGAGATCGCCCAAGACGACGCGCGAGCGGAGCTCGCAGCGCTCCGCACTTCCATCGGCGATCCGCCAGGGGTCAAGTGGAGGGTGGAGGAGGGCGCGCCGGTGGAGACGATTCTCGAAGAGTCGAACGCTGGGCTGTACGACCTGATCGTGCTCGGCACTCATGGCCGCACAGGGCTCTCGCACTTGCTCATGGGAAGTGTGGCGGAGCGTGTGGTGCGCGCCGCAGCCTGCCCGGTACTCACGCTGCGAACGAAGCGCCAAGACGCCGCCTAGCCAGCGCGCCTCTCCCCCAGAAAAGAACACGGAAAGCAACGAGCCCCGCATCCAAGAGGACGCGAGGCTCGTTCGCTCCCCGAGAGCGAAATCGTGGAGGCACGCGGCCGCTCGAGTGGCAGCATGCCTCACCACGAACTCTCTCTATTTCCCTAGGGAATTTCGCTGTGACGTGAGGCGCCGCCCCACTGCCGGGATGAATAGTGGTAGGTGTGACGCCTGCCGTGATGCTCCAGGTGCTGAGCGCACCACAGCTGCTTGCCGCCGGTTTCCTTGCGCACCTTCAAGCACTCGGCGCACGCCGGTTCGATCTTGGGTTCCGTGGGCGCGCTCTTCGGGCGCACGACGCTCACCGAGCAAGGTGCGAGGCGCACCACGCCTTCAGCGACCGAACCCAGCAACAGCCGCGAGACTCCGCGACGACCGTGGGTGCCCACGACGACCTCTTCCGCCTCCAGGTCCGTGGCGAGCTGGGCGATCTCGTGGGCGGGAGAGCCAACGCGCAGGTGAGTGACCAGGTGGGACAGCTCGAGGATCCCGTGGTCCGACTCCCAGGCGTCGATCCGAGCCTCGACGTGCTTCTTCAGCGCCGCCGCAGCCTCGTCGAGACTGAAGGTCTCGGTGCCTTCCCCGAGCTCGACGCTGACCATCGGGCCGTAGCCGTGAGCCACGTTCACCACGTGGACCTCGGCGTCTTGCTTGTCCTGCACGAGCTGGAATGCGCGCTCGAGGGCGAGATCTCCCAGCTTCGAGTAGTCGATGCCAACGACCACGGTGTAGTGGCTCAGTTCTTCAGCGCTCATCGCACTAGGCTCCTTCTTACGCTTCTAGTTCAGGGGGTGAGAGAGCGGATCCGAGCGGATTCACCTCACGTCTAGACGCAAACGCTGCAGCGACCGTGCCACTTCACGCACCATCCCGGCCTCGAGCCCATCGAAGCTCGAATGCTCCAAGCGCGCTGAGCGGGGCGCGGAGAGCATCCGCGAAATTCTAGCGCCTCGGCCCGCCCGTCCCGCACCGCCTGCGTGCGACAAATCGCACCTGGACGCGGCCCTTGCTGACCTCGGTGCCATCCCTAGCTTGGGCGAACCGAAAGGGAAATCCCGCCGCTTCCGGCGAGGAAACCGCTTCGGAGACACGCACTGCGGCCCGCGAGCGGCGTCCGCGGTGGTCACTGCACCTCCGGCTCCTCGCGAGTCCACGCGGAGGTGCGTCCAGCGAGAGGCTCTTGAAGCATGCTCAGCGCCCTCCTAGATCTCCATCCTGGATCAATGCAGCAACTCGATCTCGAGAGCGTCAAGGAATACGTGGGGTTCGACGACGAGTCGGCGAGGCTCCTGCGGGAGCTCCACCCGCTGGCCGAGCCCCACTACGAGCGCATCGTCGACGACTTCTACGACGCCATTCAGCGGCACCCTGACGCACATCAGGCGATTACCGGGGGAGACGCGCAAATCCAGCGCCTCAAGCGAACGCTGGTGCGCTGGCTCGAGTCGGTGCTGCTCGGGCCCCATGACGCGGAGTACGTCGCCAGCCACGCCCGCATCGGTCGGGTGCACGTGCGTATCGCGCTACCCCAAGAGTTCATGTTCACGGCCATGAACCGCATCCGGAGCGCCCTGACCCGGATCGTCATCGAGAGTTACCGCGAGGATCACGAAACTTGCGCCCACACGATCGAAGCGCTGGGCCAGATCCTGGATCTCGAGCTCGCGCTGATGCTCGACACCTACCGTGAGGACCTGGTCGAGCGCATGCGCTCCCACGAGCGCCTCGCGACCATTGGTCAGCTCGCCGCGAGCGTTGGCCACGAGCTCAGGAACCCGCTGGGCATCATCGAGTCTTCCCTCTACCTGCTCCGCAACCGGGTGAGTGACGCGGCCGCTACAGACCCGAAGGTGGAGAAGCACCTGAGCCGGATCTCCACTCAGGTTCGCGTCTGCAACAGCACCATCACCCAGCTACTGGAGCTCGCGCGGAGCCGTCCCCCGACGCGGGCGTGGCGCAATCTCAAGCAGCTGGTGGACATCGCCATCGAGTACGCGCCGCTGGGGCCCGAGGCTCGGGTCGAGCTGAGCATCCCCGACGATTTCGAGGTGCTGGTCGACGCAGATCAGCTGCGCCAGGTGCTGATCAACCTCTTCCACAACGCGGTCCAGTCCCGAACAGACGTGACGATTCGGGTCTCCGTTCGGGAAGTGCCCGGTGGGCACGAGATTGACGTGGCCGACGACGGCCCCGGGATCCCCTCGGATATCAGCTCCCGGGTGTTTGACGCGCTGTTTACGACCCGCGCCAAGGGAACCGGGCTTGGCTTGAGCCTGTGCCGACGTATCCTGGAGGCGCACCGGGGCGAGATTCAACTCGTCCCCTCCGCCACTGGATCCATCTTCCGGCTCTGGCTTCCCGACCACGAAACCCAGAAACCGCCTCCGAGTGACTCATGACTGACAGGCCCCTGCTAATCGTGGATGACCACCTCGAGCTCGCCGAGAACCTGGCAGAGATCCTCGAAGACCTGGGTCACCCGTGTCGGATCGTGGAGACGGCAGAGCAAGCCCTCGATGCACTCAGCAAGGCTTCCTTCTCCGGTGTGATCACCGACTACCGCCTGCCGGGACACAGCGGTGTGGATCTGATCTCGGAACTCCGCGCACGAGGCGTGACCACGCCGGTGATCTTGATCAGCGGGTTCGCGGCTGATGACGTCGTGCGCCAAGCACAAGAGGCAGGCGCGTTGGACGTGCTCGCCAAACCCGTCAACTTCGACCAGCTGAGTCAGCTGGTGCTGGCCTTCGACAAGAACGACAACGAGATCCTGGTGGTCGACGACGATCGACGCTTCTCGGAGAACCTGGCCGAGATCCTGGGCGATGCGGGGTTCAACGTCTCGACCTCGGACTGCGCGAAGAACGCGCTGGCAAAGCGTCGCCTCCCGCGGGTCGCAGTGCTCGACATGATGCTTCCCGACGGAAGTGGCATTGACATCGCCAAGCGGCTGTTCGCCCGGGACCCTACCATCGCCATCCTGATCTTGTCCGGGCACCTGGACGAAGAGACCCTCGCCACGGTCGAGCGGCTCCCCGGCGTGGTTTCGGCGCTGCCCAAGCCGATCACCGCCAATGACCTGCTCAAGCGAGTGGGAAGCGCGATGAATAAATGAACCGGGAGCGGGCGAGCCAGCCCCTGAACATCCTGATCGTCGATGACAACGCGGCATTCGCGGAGAACCTCGCGGACATCCTCGATGATCTGGATGGCTTCAATGTGCGCTGCACCGCTCTGCAGAGCGCCGAGGCGGCGCGCAAGTTCGCCGCGAACGAAGACGTCGCGCTTGCCCTGGTCGACGTCCATTTGCCTGACGACAAGGGCACCGCGCTCCTGGCCGATATCCGCGAGAGTTCGGAGCACGCCCAGGTGATCGTCATCACCGGCGACGCGACGATAGAGACCGCGATCGCCGCGGTGGACGGCGGTGCGTTCAGCTACATCGTCAAGCCGTTCCCGCCGGTGCAGCTCCTCGAGAAGGCCACCCTGGCGCTGCGGCAGGTCACGCTGCTCACCGAGCGCCAGGAGCTGCGCGCCGAGCTCGAGACGTCCGAGGCCAAGCACCGCAACCTGGTGGAGAATGTGCCCGCCTTCGTGCTGGCATTGAACGAGCGCGGCGAGATCGTCGTCTGGAACCATTTCCTCGAGGAAGTAACCGGTTTCGAGCGCGACGAGATGTTGGGCCAGCTCGGCGAGAGGTTCGTTGGGGGTGAGGGCGACGCTCCCTTGCCGCTGAAGGGCGGAGGACACCGCCTGGTGCGATGGCAGCGTGCAGTCGTCACCACGGCACCGAAGAGCCGCCTGACCTACGCCATGGGCGTCGACGTGACCGACGAGCGAGAGATGCTCCAGCGCACCTTGCGCAGCGAGCGCCTCGCGGCCGTGGGCACGCTGGCCGCCGGCATGGCGCACGAAGTGCGTAACCCGCTCAACTCGGCGTTGTTGCAGCTTCAGGTGCTCGAGCGCCGAATCGCCAAGGGCAAGACGACGCCTCCGGAGCTGGCGCCGGTGGTGCAGGTCGTCAAGGACGAGATCCGGCGCCTGGAGCGCCTGGTGGCAGACTTCCTCGCGTTCGCCCGGCCCACCCGCCTCGAGCTCTCTCCCCACGACCTGAACCGGGTCGTGCGAGGCGTGGTTGAGCTGGTCCGCCCCGAGGCGCAGACCCAGGGCGCGCAGCTCAGCATCGAGACTCCGGACACGCCGCTCTGCGTGCCCCTGGACCCGGAGCGCTTTCGCCAGGTACTGCTGAACCTGATCCGCAACGCGGTGGAGGCCAGCGGCCCCAACGGACACGTCACGGTGCGCGCCCAGGAGATCGAGGCGGAGGCCACGCTGGAGGTGAGCGACGACGGGCCTGGCTTCCCCCAGGACGCGCAGATCTTCGACGCGTTCTACACCACGAAGGACACGGGAACCGGCCTCGGCCTCTCCATCGTCCACAGCCTCGTCACCGCTCACGGTGGGCGGATCACGGCTACGTCTGAACCGGGCAACACCTGCTTTACGATCCGGCTCCCCCTCGCCGCGGCGGGTTCCTGCGACTGTTAGCGCGCAAATTTTGCTGCACCTCGTCTGGCTGTTGCACGGACTGCGCGGCGTTTTCTACCCGCACAGCGCTAATTCTGCGCCATAGACCAAGAATTGCGCTTCGGCACGCAAGCTGCAGAGGGGAGCGTTGAAACGGGTGGGGGCCATCCGTCCAAAGCGAGCCCCGCAGTCTTCAGCCACTGGATTGGGATTGAGCATGAGCAAGGAACGCATCCTCGTAGTCGATGACGAAGCCAACGCGCGCACGGCGCTCGCGGAGCTGCTCAAGGAGGAAGGCTACTCCGTCGAGACTGCGGCGGATGGCTTCAAGGCGCTCTCGAAGTTCGACGAGGGCCATCCAGATCTGATCCTCACGGATCTCAAGATGCCGGGGATGGACGGCGTCGAGCTGCTGCAGAAGGTGCGCCAGGCAGATCCGGACGTCGAGGTCGTGGTGATGACGGCGTTCGGCGCGGTGGACACCGCCGTTCAGGCCATGCGCGCTGGCGCCACGGACTACCTCACGAAGCCGCTCAACATGGATGAGCTGGTGCTGGTGCTGGAGCGCGCTCTCGAGCGACGACGCCTGCGCAAGGAAGCCGGAGACCTCCGGGTTCGCCTCGAAGAGCGTTACAGCTTCGAGAACATCATCGGGTCTTCCCCCGAGATGCAGCAGGTCTTCAAGACCATCGCCCAGGTGGCTCCGAGCAAGGCCTCCGTGCTGATCACCGGAGAGTCTGGCACCGGCAAGGAGCTGGTCGCCGCCGCGATTCATCAGCACTCACCCCGCGCCAAGGGGCCGTTCGTGCGTGTGCATTGTGCAGCGCTGGCCGAGAGCCTGCTCGAGAGCGAGCTGTTCGGTCACGAGCGGGGCTCCTTCACCGGCGCGGACC
>JAUILJ010000388.1 GCA_030433055.1 Polyangia bacterium | reverse complement strand
AGAGGGCAAGCTTCGCGAGGTCGAGGTCCGCGAGCGCGCTCGACAGCTGGGCTTCAGCCTTCTTGAGCTGGAGTTTGCTGAGCGTCACCTTGTCGGTTGAGGCGTCCGCCTCTTCCAGGTTGGCCTGGGCGAGCGCGACCTGACCCCGAGAAATGGATACATCCTCGGGGCGAGAGCCGCTCCGCAGTAGCTCGAGCCCAGCGCGCTCGACCCTCAGCGCGGCCTCGGCGGCTTCGCTGTTGGTCCGCGCGGAATCGAGTGCCTGCTGCGTGGTTGCCCCCTGAGCGAGCAAGCGCTGCGTACGCTCGAAGTTGCGCTTCGCCTCTGTCGCGCGCGCGGTCGCCGCACTCAGTCGAGCCTTCGCTCGCTCGACCTCTTCGTCCCGAGGGCCGCGCACGGTTCGCAGGAGCGCAGCCTTCGCCGAGTGCATGCCGGCCTTGGCTCGGCTCACCGACGCGGTCGCCAGCCGCCGCTCGAGTGCCAGCCCAGCCTTCGCGCCAGCGAGGTCGGCCTCCGCGAGCTTCAGGTTCGCCTGGGCACGGGTGAGCTGAGCATGCTCGGCGGCGGAGTCGAGCTCGATCAGCGCTTGGCCCGCCTTCACGCGGTCGCCTTCGCGCACCAGGACTCGCTCGACTCGTCCACCGCTGCCATCGGCGGAGATGGAGATGGTAGGAGCCGCGACACGAGCGTCTTCGGTGCTGACATACGGTCGAAAGCGAAACCACCACACCGCAGCTCCGGCCCCGAGCGCCAACAGCAATCCCAGCACGACCCGACGCACTCGTCGGTGCATCAACACGCCTCCGCGAGGTGGGGGCCTCGCAGCGTCGGTCGGGGCCGGGCTCGCTTCTGGTCGCGGGTTGCCCAACGTCTCGGGCTCGGGCTGCTTCAGAGCGTCGACGTCACGCTGCGCCGCCGACACGTCCCGCCTCCAGCTGTCCCCCAGAGTCGGCGACTTGCACCAGGGAGTCCGTGATCTTGCCCGCAAGCGCCACGAACTGCGCCTGCTCTCGCTGACTGAGCGCAGCAGACGTTGCCGCGGCGAGCGCGTCGAAGGCCGCATCCAGCGGCTCGAGGGCGGCGAGCCCGGCGGGGGTCAGGCTGACTTCTCGCTCGCGCCGGTCGGTCTGACTCTGCTTCCGCAGGACGAGCCCGCGCCGCTCCAGCTGGTCGAGCATGCGCACGACGAACGACGGATCGTTGGCAGTCGCTCGGGCGAGCGAAGCCTGAGAGGTGCAGGGCGTCGCCCGGATCTCCCGCAGCAACCCGGCCTGCCGCCCGCTGATATCACCCGTGAACGTTGCGCTGAAGGCCCGCGCCAGGCCGCGGCGGAGCTCGATGATGGCGCTGAGCAATTCCATGGACATGACAATGATTGTAGTGTCCACGATCTAGACGGCAAGCCCCCTTCCCGACCGCCGCCACTGAAAGGGCCTTTCGGGCTTCGCCCAGGCTGTCGGACGGCAGGATCTCGCGACGCAGAGCGCTGGCTAGGCGGCTCGACACACCAGGCCGCTGTAGAACCCCCCGCAGCTCACGGCGCGCTCCACCACGAGGCCGGCGCTCCCGATCAGCTCCTCGAACTGCTCCCGACTCCGCTCCCTGCCCCCGGTGTTGACCAACATGTTCAAGTCACTGAACGCCATGATCCAAGCGAACGCGGGAGGCACATCACTTCCCTGCGGCACAGCGAAAGGTTCTATCACCGCCAGCCTCCCTCCCCGCTCGATGGCTCGGCGGCAGTTGTCCAGAATGGTTCGCGATCGCTCGTCGCTCCAGTCATGGATCACGCTCTTCAGGAGCAACCAGTCCGCGTCAGGCGGTGGGGTCTCGAACAGGTCGCCCCGGACGAATCGAGCGCGCTCACTCAGGCCCCGTTCGGCGAACAACCGCTCAGCGCCTCGCTGCGCGTGCTCCAGGTCGAACACCTGCCCGTGGGCCCCTGGGTCGTGCTCGAGCGCCGTACACAATAGCTCACCGAAGCCACCTCCGACGTCCACGAGGCTGGCTCCCCGAGGCAATTGCAAAGCCTCGATGATGCCCAGCGCCTGACCTCGGGTACCGTCGGCCATCGCCTGGTGAAAGACCGTCGCAGCCGTGGCGTCTGCGAATAGCGCATCGAAGGTTTCCGTTTCCGTGCGGCGACTTTCTCCAACCGCATACGCTGCCTCCCCGGTGCGCACGCACTCCGTGAGGCGACCCCACGCGCGCCACACCTCGAAGCCGCCCATCAAGCGCGCCCACGCGCGCCGAGATCCCTCGGTGTCGCTGCGCAGAAACTGACCCAGGGGCGCCAGCACATAGCCCGCTGCGCCGCGTTCCACCAGCTTCAACACGCACAAGGCCTCGAGCAGGCGCTCGGTCGCCTCGGGGTGCGTCTCGAGGCGCGCGGCGAGCGCGCTCGCCGAGAGTGCCCCGTTCGCCAGTGCGTCAGCGATCCCCAGCTCAGCCGCGGCGTGGAGCGCCTGGGGGACCCACAGGCTCATCATCAGTTTGCCGATTTCGAAACCGTTCGGTGTGTCGTCACTCATGCCCACGAGATACCTAGCAAGGCCGCGCGCAGCTTGAACGAATGTTACCTGGCTTCGAACAGCTCGACGTGAGGCGCGCCCAACAGCGCCTGCAGCTCACGGGGAGTCAGGCCGCTGAAGCGCTTCATGCTGCGGCCGAGATGCGCTTGGTCGGCGAAACCGAAGCGCTGCGCGAGGCTGGCCCAGCGTGGCGGCGTTGGCCCCTTCAGGCTCTCCGCGACCCGCTCGAAGCGAGTGAGCTCGGCGTAGAGCTTCGGGGTGACACCCACCTGATCTTGAAACAGCGCAGCCAGGTGCTTGCGGCTGAAGCCGAGCTCACGGGCCAGGTCAGCGATGACGACCCGGCCATCGCTGCCTCGAATGCGATCGACGGCCCAGGCGATGTCTCGACGCGCCCTGGAGCCTTCGAGCCGTGCACGCAAGAACGCCGTCACCCAGTCAAAGCGCTGTTCCCACGTCTCGAGCTCGGCGAAGCGCCTCACCCCGCATGCGCGAGAGCACTCGAGATCTCCCAGATCGACTACATGGCGGGTCAACAGGTGCAGCGGCAGGCCAAGCACTCGACGAGCCCCGGTCGGTGTCAGGCTCACCTGGACGCCCGCTTGCTCACCGGCGTGCTGCGTCAGCGCAAAGCAGTCGTCCAGGCCAGCGACGAAGCTCGGCTCGCGGCGGGGACGGCACTCCTCCCCCCCACTCCTGGAAACGGCGAGCGGCGGACCGAACTCGAAGATCAGGTGAACCAGCCCGCTCGGCAACTCGCGCTGCACGTGAGGCGACGCCCGCAGCTCGCTGTAGCCTACCCACGAGCTGATCCACGGCGCTAAATCCTCAGGGATACGCCGACTCGCGACGACCCAGCGCGCGTCGCCCTGGACCTCGCTGACCACGGAGATTGACTGCGCCACCATCCAGAGCCTAGCAGGGATCACACGCGGCGCTGAGTCGTGCTCCGCGTGTGGCGCTCACCCCAGGCCCGCAGGTCGACCATCATTGGCTTCAGCGCGTGCCCCAGCTCGTACTCCACACGCGGAGGCATTTCGGCGGACACCGTCCCCGTGAGCAAACCGTCTTCTTCCAACTCGCGGAGCTGAAGCGTGAGCATGCGTTGGCTGCAGCTCGGCGTCGGAACAGCCTTTGCACCTCCGCTCGCGCCCCAGCACGTGGGCGGAGGAGCGAGACATGCAGAGCGAACTAGTTCAACCAGAACCAAAGCCCGAGGTCGCCCGCTGGGTGCGTCGGTTCGCGGAAATAGGCAAGACCGACACCCGCCTCGCCGGCGGAAAGGGCGCGAATCTCGGGGAACTGGCGCGGGCGGCATTTCCGGTGCCCCCCGGATTCATCGTCACCGCGGACGCGTACCTGCAATCGATGGCGGCGGCGGGTGTCCGCGAGCGCCTGGTGGAGCTCGCCAAGACTCCCACGCAGGATGACGCAGCGCTTGCGCGAGTCGCAGCGGAGCTCAAGCAAATCGTTCGCGAAGCGGGTCCCACCGATCAGGTGCGCGACGCCGTCGCCAGAGCCTACCAGGAGCTGGGCGATGTTCGTGTCGCCGTCCGGTCTTCTGCCACGTCAGAGGACGCCGCCGGGACTTCCTTCGCGGGAATGAACGAGACCTTCACCAATGTTTCCGGTCTGGAACAGTTGCTGGAACGACTGGTGGACTGCTGGGCAAGCGTGTGGGGCAAGCGCGTCCTCGTCTATCGACAGACGCAGCGCATGCTGGACGAGCCCGCGATCGCGGTGGTGATCCAGCGCATGGTGGACTCCACCCGCTCGGGGGTGATGTTCACCGCCAATCCGTCGAACAACCAGCGCGACCGGGTGGTGATCGAAGCAGCGTTCGGCCTGGGCGAGGTGGTCGTCAGCGGGCAGGTCGAACCGGATACCTACGTCCTCGACAAGCAAGGGCCCACGCTGCTCGAGACGCGCATCGGCGACAAGACCCAGCAGCTGCGCTGGGACGCGAGCGGAGGGCAGCAGCGGCTCAACCTGGACGCCGAGCAACGGCGCGCGCGGGTGCTGAGTGAGCAGGAGGTTGTTCAGGTCGCCGAGCTCGGGCTACGCGTGGAGCAGCACTACGGTTCACCACAAGATCTCGAGTGGGCGTTCGACGCGACGGGCGAGCTGTTCTTGCTACAGACTCGCCCGATCACGACGCTCGACAGCGACGCGGAACCTGCCGGCGCGGAGCTGCTCCGTGGGCTGGGTGCCTCCCCGGGGCGAGTCGCCGGCCCAGTCTGCAAGCTTGCGTCGCCATCCGACGCTGCTTCGTTTCCTCCCGGCAGTGTTCTGGTCGCTGCCATGACCAGCCCCGACTGGGTGCCAATCCTGCGGCGAGCGACTGGGCTCGTGACCGACGGCGGCGGGATGACCTGCCACGCCGCGATCGTCAGCCGCGAACTACGCATCCCTTGCGTCGTCGGTACGCGCACCGCGACCACCAGCTTGCGAGACGGTGAGGTCATCACGGTGGACGGCCGGGAGGGGCGCGTGTACGCGGGAGACGTCACGCATACCCCCAACGCCGCCCCAGCGACAGCTGGCGCGGGGACCGCTACTTCTGCGGGCGAACGTATCGAAATCGCCCCAACGACAGCCACGAAGCTGTACGTGAACCTGGCGATCGCCGACCAGGCGGACCGAGTCGCGGCGCTGCCCGTGGACGGCGTCGGCCTGCTGCGAGCGGAGTTCATGATCAGTGACGCCCTGGGCGGCGTACACCCGAAGCAGCTGATCGCTGACGGGGGGAGTCGGTCGTTCGTCGATCTGATGAGTGAGTCTCTAGGACGCATCACGCGCGCCTTCGCACCTCGCCCTGTCATCTATCGCACCTACGACTTTCGCACGAACGAGTTCCGCGGCCTCACCGGGGGTGAAGCCTTCGAGCCCCACGCAGAGACCCCGATGATCGGCTATCGCGGATGCTACCGCTACGTGAAGGATCCGGGGCTCTTCGACCTCGAACTGGAGGTGCTCGCGCGCGTGCGGGAAGAAACCCCGAATCTCCATGTCATGATCCCGTTCGTGCGCACTGCCTGGGAGCTCGAGAGCTGCCTCGAACGCATCGAACGCCACGCGCTGGGCCGTCAGCGTGGGCTGCTACGCTGGGTGATGGCCGAGGTCCCTTCGATCGTGTACCGCATCCCAGACTACGCGAAGCTCGGGATCCACGGCGTCTCGATCGGCTCGAATGATTTGACCCAGCTGATGCTGGGAGTGGACCGCGACTCGGAAATCTGCGCGGAATTATTCGACGAGAGCGACGCGGCAGTGCTCGGGGCAATCAAAGACATCATCGAGACGGCCAGCGCGAACGGGCTCACCTCATCCTTGTGTGGGCAAGCGCCATCCAATCGCCCCGAGTTCGCCGAGCAGCTCGTGCGCTTCGGGATCACGAGCATCTCCGTGAACCCGGATGCCCATGTGCGCGCTCGGCGCGTCATCGACGCCGCCGAGCGCCGCGTGCTGCTGGAGGCGGCGCTCCAGCGACGCTAGGCTCGCTTCGCCCGTACGAGCTTGAGGTTGAACTCGGCGGTTCCGAAGACGCCGAACAGTCGCGTCCAGAGCAGCAACCAAGCCTCCAGGCCTCGGGAGGCGGCGATCCCACCCATGTCGATGGGGGCCTCGTGTCCGAAGGACTTCAGCACCTCGACCGCGACAGCCTTGGCCTCCGCGCTCTCGCCTGCGACGAACACATCGGTCGCTTCTCCAAGCTTCTGGGGATCCACCATCAGCGTGTTGGCCAGGGTGTTGAACGTCTTCACCACGCGGGCCTCTGGAGCGGCGCGCTGGATCTGCTCGCCCAGGCTGTCGTCATTCATCACGCTGAGCGCGGGCGGGAAGCCCTTGGAAAAGTCGAGAGGGTTGGTGAGATCGAGCACGACCTTGCCTGCCAGTTCCTCACGGATCGACTCCACCACTCCGAGCGCGTGCTCTCCTTTGAGCGCCAGCCAGACGACATCCGCGTCCCTCGCCACCTCGCCGAAGCTGCCTTCTCCGGCCAGCTCGCCAGCGCCCTTCGCCCACTCGGCCGCGGCAGCGTTACCCTTGGTTCGTGATCCCATCCGAGTCGGCTGGCCCAGCTGGACGAGCTTGCTGGCGATCGCCTTCCCCACCATGCCCGTGCCGAGTACCGCGTGCTTTCGTGTCGTCATGTCGTGTCCCTTTCCTTTCTGCCCAGAGCATAGGGACCGACACGTCACACACAACAGCTGACAAGCTCAGCTTACGGATAACCAGAAGTTAACGTTACACTCGAGCATGTTTAGCATCAGTGCAGTGCAGGCCTTCGTCCAGGTCGCCGAGCTACGCTCGTTTCGTCGCGCCGCAGCCCAGCTCGGCGTCTCCCCGGCCGCCGTGAGCAAGGCCATCAGTAGCCTGGAGACTCAGGAAGGCGTGACGCTGTTCGACCGCACGTCGCGTAGCGTGGTGCTCACCGATCCGGGAGCGCGCCTGCTCCCCCACTGCAAGCAAGCGCTGGATGCATTGACCGCAGGCGAGGCAGCGCTGCATGAGTCCAGTCGCGAAATCCGCGGCACGCTGCGCGTGAGCCTGCCGTTCGTCCTGGGTTCACAGCTGGTGCGCGCCTTGCCCGGGTTCCTCTGTCAGTTCCCTGAGGTAACGTTTGACCTCCGGTTCACGGACCGCTTCGTCTGGCTCCTGGAGGAAGATGTCGACGTCGCGTTGCGCATCGGGGAGCTGCCCGACAGCAGCCTGGTCGCCAAGCGCCTCGGGCAACTCGAGTGGCTGACACTAGCTTCCCCACGTTACCTCAAGCGGCGCGGAACGCCGAAGCGGCCGCAAGACTTGCGCGACCATGCGTGCCTCAAGTTTCGCGCGCCCTCTGGCGTCATCGTCGAGTGGGTGTTCGCGACATCAGCCAGCGGTCCGGGGCGGAGTCGGAGCCTGCCCCTG
>JAUILJ010000387.1 GCA_030433055.1 Polyangia bacterium | reverse complement strand
CAAGCTATTGCTTGCTGCCGACCTGCGGGAACATCTCCGTCGATCCTCAGTTCGACGCGAACCTGCAGATCGCGGTCAGCAGCCCGTGCGTGAACGCAGGCATTGATCCGACACCGTGGTTCTCCGGGCCGATCGTGGATCTGAACGGACAGTTGAGACCGCTGGGCGGAAGCTATGACCAGGGCGCGTTCGAGGTGAAGTAGTCAGGGCGAGGCGCTGGGATCCGCGCTGGGGTTCAGCAGAATGATCCCATCGTCGTCCGCCGCCTTCGCTGGGCCACGCATGAACATCATCGACACCACCCAGACGCCGATGATCGCGACCAGCACCAGGAACCACCACCAAAGCGAAGACCCCGCCTGAACCGAACGCGGGGGAGGCAAGGGTTGCTCCCCCTCCACGGTGCTTCGCTCATCAGCTTCCTCGTCTTTCGACACTCACCGAGCCGTACCAGACGAACCCGGGCCCGTCACGTCGCCGCCCTGCGGCCTCCCGTCGCAGGTTCTATGCACCCGGCGCGTCAACCAGAGGCACGCTCTCCGCCAGCGCCACCAATCGGAAAGGATCGAGCGCGTGAGCACCACATCGTTCCGTCGTGAGTCCGGCGGCGGCGGTGGCGAGGCGTATCGCGCGCTCGAGCTCGACGTCGGATGCGAGCGCCGCGACCAGTGCGCCCCCGAAGGCGTCCCCCGCCCCCGTGGCGTCCTGAGTCGACACGGGGGCGGCGTCGACCAGGAGTCGACGATCGCCGCGGAACACTTCCGCGCCCTTGGCTCCACGCGTGACTGCCAAGATCTCCACGCTCGGACGCAGCGCGGCGATGGCGCCGGGCTCCAGCTCGGACTCACTGAGACACACGCATCGCAAGCGAACCCGCAGTTGATTCGCCAAGGTCAGCACCTGGTGCAAGCCGAGGCGCTGCTTCACCGCCGCAGGTCCTTGCCCTGGGGTAACACCCCTCAGCCAGCCCTGGGGTAAGATGGCGACCTGAAGCCTGGCCACACTGCCCGCCCAAGACAACCAGCGCTCCATCGGTAGCTCATCGAACACCGGGGCAAGCACCAGCCAACCCTCTGGGTCCCACCCGCTCACGTTGATCTGGGCACAATCGATGAGACGCACCGAGCCCACAGCCGCTGCTCCCGGCGCTGCCTCAGCTCTCGGTTCTCGAAGGCGGTGGTCGCCGCGCTTGGCTGAGACAGCCACTCCCACGCGCGACTCCATTCTGGGCGTTCGAAGCGTGCGGAGTGAGCCGTCACGACCCGTACTCGAGCAGCCAATGCGTCGGCGGCCGCGCCGCCATAGATTACGGCGCCACCCGTGATCCAGCGCAGCGGTCGTCGCATCAGGTCGCGAGTAACCGCTCCGACGAACGTCAGCTCGGCCATCAGGTTCGCAGCATAGCGTCGAGCCCCGAGGTCAGCAGCGAGAAAGCCTCAGAGCCTCAGGACTGCGGCGCCCCAGTGCAGCCCGGCCCCGAGGGCGAGCATGCACACGGTCTGGCCGGCCTTCAGGCGGCCATCGCGGCGCATCTCATCCATCAGGATGGGAATCGTCGCCGCGGAGGTGTTTCCGTAACGAGCGATGTTCGAGGGCACCTTCTCGGCAGCTACACCGAGGCGCTCACGTACCGCATCGTTGATCCGCTGGTTGGCCTGGTGCGCGATGAACCAGTCGACGTTCTCCAGCTTGACCTGCGCCTGGCTACAGGCTCGGCGCACGCTGTCTGGAAGGCGGCTTACTGCCGTACGGAAAACATCCCGTCCCACCATCGCTGGGATCATCAAGTCTTCGTCGACGGTGCGCTGGGAGACGAATGGTCGCGAGCGAAACCCTGCAGGGATGTAGAGCTTGTGCGCATGACGCCCATCGCTGTGGACGTCGAGCGACAGCAGCCCAGCCCCGCCACCCTCTTTCGCCTCGAGGACCAGGGCCCCTGCGCCATCTCCGAACAAGATCGCCAGGCCTCGATGGCGCGTCGCTCGCTCCCAGTCTGCCTCGGAAGGTCTTCGATCTGCGCCGTCCAGGATGTCCCAGTCTCGCCAGGGCATGAATCCTGCGTGCGCTTCCGCGCCCACAATCAGGATGCGTTTCGCCGCCCCGCTCGACATCAGTGAGCTGGCAAGCTGAAAGCTGTAGATCATGGCGGCGCACTGCGTGCGGATATCCAGCGCAGGGACGCCGGGGCAGCCCAACGCAGCACCCAGCAGTGGGCCGGAGCCGGGGAAGACGTGATCCGGCGTCATGGTGTTGAACAGGATGTAGTCGAGCTCCTCAGGCGCGCGGCCAGCCATTTCGAGTGCCCGCTGCGCCGCGGGGAGCGCGAGCTCGCTCACCCCTACCCCCTCGGGGCAGTAATGCCGCTGGGAAATCCCAGTGCGCTGCCGGATCCAGTCGTCGCTGGTTTCCATGACCCGAGCCAGGTCGTCGTTGGTATAGGGGCGACCCGGCAAATAGCGGCCGCTCCCCGTGATTTCGAATCCAATCATGGTCTCTCCCCGCAACGACCACCCGGGACGCTCCCGGGACGGATCGAGTCTTGCTCACCTCGTGACCCGTGGCGGACAAGCCTGCTGCGACGTGCGGTGCCGGACACTAGAGCAGGTCACGGGCCGAGGTCACGTGAACAAACGGCTGTGGAGTGTCGTGGGCCACAGGTGAGCGAATGACTTCGCACCAGCCAATCGGTGGCTTAACCTGTTGTTTCCGTCGGTATTCAGCGGGCGGCACCGCTAGTCCCGCCGGGAAACGGCGCCACCCAGCCCGCGGACCTCTGGCAGTAAACAGCACTCCGGTCGGCACACCGGCTGCGCTGAGGATCGACACTCTACAGTGCTGAACTACGAAGCGAAGCGAAGCGCAGCGCCAGACAAGGGCTAGTGAATGCGCGCCTCGATGGGCAGCCCGGCGACGATCTGCGCTTCGAGTTCAGCCAGCTGCTCCAGGCGCTGCTGGCACGGTTGCGGCCCGAACTCCTCGCTCGCGAGGCGGACGAACAGTGTCGCGTGCCCCGCCTCGGAGATCTGCAAGCGCTTGAACTGCGCCGCGAGTCGCTCCTCACCCCGAGAGGCCAGCTCCTCGCGCAGCAGCGCGAAGCGCTCACAGGAGCGCTCCTCGATCAGGGCCGCGATCAGCAGACGATCGAGCTTGCGCTCTTTCGGATGCGATCGGAGCAACCTGAAGAGGGCCTTCGCGTAGGGGTCTCCGGCGTCTCGGCCAAGGCGCACACCGCGCTCGAGCAGCAGGTCGTATACCTCGCGGAAATGCCGCATTTCCTCCTCCGCAAGCTTGCTCATGGCGCGCACCAGACCCGTGTCGTCTGGGTAGTCGTTGATCAGCGCGATGGCGCTGACGCTAGCCTTCTTCTCGCAGTGCGCGTGATCGCAGAGCGTGTGATCGAGCGCATCCACGGCTTGAGCTGCCCACGTAGGGTCGGTGAAAGACTTGAGGATGCGCGACTCCATCGCTCGCTGCCTAGCCTCCTTGGGGAGATCGTTCAAGCGTGGGCCGCCGTGCCATCCATCGACGGGGCGAAAGTTGCTCCTCGTGACCTGGTCGGCGAGGGAATGCAGGCTATGCTCCCCTCCTCATGTTGCCCAAGGGACTGACCCGCGTCCGCACATCCAGGTTGGAGCGCTTGCTCAAGTTGCTACACCAGGACCAGGTCGGGCTGCCCATTTCTGGAGCGACGCTGATGACCGCAGGCCTGAGCGACATCGCCGACGACGTCGACATCCTGAAGGGCCTCGAGCGCTCGGCGGTGCAGGTGGTGCTCGTAGCGGTGATTGCCGAACGCAGGCGCAAGCTGCCCGCAGTCGACTGACAGCGCCGACGCAGCTAGCGGCGCTTCGCAGCCTGACGCAGTGCCTTGGCGAGCGTATCGAGCTGCCCGCGCAACTCGCTGACCCGCTCAATCATCTCGCTCAACGCGTCCGGCTCCAAACTCGAAGCACTCTCGAGATCGCCAAGTAGGTCTTCACGACCGTCCGCGAAACGGTCCAGTTGCCTGACCGCCTTCGCAAACCGAGGCAGGGGCTTGCGCCCCTTCCGAGCCTTGCGGGTGGCCCGCAAGCGGGTCGCTTCGCTCCGCAGTCGCTCGACGGACCAGCGCTGCTTCTCCGTCTGGTTGACGAGCCTGCGTTGCTGAGCTGCGGACAGCCCGAGCACCAGGCTGAGGTGACTCATACCTACGTGCTCCCAGCTCGGATCCATGCCCAGATCGCGACACATCTCGTAAATAGCCGCGCAGCGATACAGCGCCTGGGCACTCATCCGCCCTTCGAGGTCGGAAGCAATCTTGCGAAATGTCGTGCGCCCGCGACGACCGTGCTCTGGACGTTCGCCCGCGTAGAGCTCCTCGACGATCAGGCGCCCAACAGCATAGGCGTCCTCCGGCCGAAGCTTTCCACGCCGGGTGTCGAAGACCGCCTCCGGCCACGCGACTTCACGCGGCTTGGCGACGGAGACCTTGTTATCGGACTTGTTCGTGCGCCGACCTGCGCGTGATTTTACCCGCATAAGACCATGGATTAGCCCAGAGTTCACGTTCGTTCAACGGTGTTTCCGTAAGGGATTGTCGATTGGGTCGCTAAACTGACGACAGACTCACATGTGCTTCGTGTTGCTCGTGCTTAGCGTCGCGGCAGAGCAGCATGTGTCGTGTCGCTTGGTTGGAGTGCACGCTGCATGAGCGAGCGCTCCTATTTGGACGGGCGTTTGGCGTTCTATCGTTTCCTCGCAGCGTGACGGGCTTCCGCGGCTGTTAGTTGCGGCGTGGTAATCGCGACCCTGTTTCGACGTGGCTCCGTGCCTCGCGCCGCTGTGTTTCAACGTCACGAGTCAACATGAGCTGCTGCCTCCGTGACGCCGAAGCTCCTGGCCCGAGGGGGTTACGCGCCGGTTGCCACGCTGGATTTAGCCAATCAGCTGGAGGCACCGTATCTCGACGGTTCCCCGAGGTTTCGACTTCCTCCGACGTGCCTCGCAGAGCACCCTCGCCGCAAATTTCGCGGAGAGACCACACTTTCCTACGCTCGCATCCCCATCGACTGTACACGCCCGCGCTCTCCGATGAGCCCGCTCTCGGACTCATTTGGGAGCATTCAGTCAGTGTAGCGGACCAATGCCAGCCTCGGCAATCGCCGAGTCAGGATGCCTGCCGACACCTTCCTCCGGCCCGCCTCACGGTGAACCAGCCAGGTGCAAACACACCAGCTCGCTGCGCTTTGTTCAGTTTCCTTACAGATAGGCATGGCTCCGTAGAGCGTGCCCCTCGTGTCCGTTGTCCCCCTGATTCTGGTGCTCAGTTGTAGGTTGAGGTTTCGGGTTGAAAACGGCGGTTGCCCGCCGCCCTGGAGTCACTCGCCAAGGGTCTGTTCCCTTGTCGTTATTCACGCTCTGTGTTGGCAGGCGCGCGACCCCAAGTGTTGAGTATCCGTTGGTGAGACGAATCCCACCATCCCTTGGTTGGGTGATGTGGCGCGCATTCTCAACTCGCCTGATGACTTCCACAGCCAAGGCTTCGTCCCGTTCCGAGACGCGACCCTGTAGGCGACGTGAGCTATCCGAATGAGCAACGCGTGAGCGAGCATCGGTCCGCCCGCGCTCCGGGGAGTGCCCGCGGAAACTCGTCGGCGGCGAAGTGTTTCCGCGTTGAACAACTCCTCGACTCCCGTGTCGTGGATAGGCGGGGCAATCGCACGTGGAACGGACGCCAACTCGAGCGCTCCGAGCCCCAGGTCAGCGCAGGTCAGCGAACTCGGCGCTCGGGCGATGGCTGCCAGCTCCAGAGATGCTGTGGAAAACTCCTGCGATTTCCGGTTGCTGGAGCGACCTAGGTCTTCGGGAGTGGGTGCGGCGACCACAAGCTCCAGCAACGACCGCTCCTCGAGCCGACTTCAGTGTTCCCATGAAGTATTTGCTGGTGCGCGTTGTGATGACGTCGCAGCGCGCTCGGATCCCCCCAGAGCTGGCGAGCTACGGGCGCGTATGTTTGGACCGTGCGGATCTGAGCCAGCGCTGCATGCGCCTGGGCGCCTCCAAAGCAACCGGACTCAAGCACGGAACTGCAGAGCTGGACTTGGTGGCCCAGTAGAGGGTCGGGCCGGGAGCACCGGCACGGAGATAGCGGACGACGCACGCCGCGCTCTTGGCCGAGTACGTGGTGTCGAGTGTCATGTCGCTCGACGCTTGGCGCCAAAGCTCCATCGCGCTCGCGCCGGTCGCCGTGGGCTCCCCATAGCCGGTGCCGAAGAACGCCGTTTCTACGCGAAATTTTCTCGCCAGTTCGTCGCGGCTGCACACCAGCCCAGGCTCGGAGCAAAGCGCTGCCAGGAGCTGGGAGGCCCGGACCGCAAGATCGAGGATGCGCCATGGCGCCGTGACCGGCCAGGGTGTGACTCGCACACTGTGCAACTCCGGACCAGCACCGACGAAGCCGATCCCAAGGCGCGTGGCCAAGTGTAAGCCCACCAGCAACCCAGCCGAGGTGCAGCAAGAGCCGACGCCCACGATGATTCGGCGCGGGGCCGGACACTCTCCGCTGGCGACTTGCTGCGCCAACTCGAGCCCAGCGGAGACGTATGCCAGCGCGCCGAGCGGAGTCGCACCTCCCGGCACCATCACCTCGGGCGTGCCGCCACGCTGTCGTTCCCAGCGCTTCGCGTAGGCAATGCCGAGAGGCAAGGCCGACCAGTGCGGCAGACTGACGACATGCGGCTCAAGCGAGAGAACCCATTCGAGGTTCTCCTGCGCTGCGTCAGACCACGGTTGTGGATACAGCACCACTCCGCCGCCCAGCCCCAGGCGCTCCCCATGAATCAGAGCTGCTACCGCGTGATTCGATCCGAAAGCACCCGTCGAGTAGACGCGAGTGCAGCCACGCTGCCGTGCGGCACCTAGAAGCACCTCCAAGGTGCGTACCTTGTTCCCACCGTAGAGCGGATGAGACAGATCATCTCGCTTGAGCCAGAGCTCTCCTTGAGTTCCAGGTGCGATGACCTCGGCGAGCTCGGGAGCGGCCTGGACAGGCGTTGGGAAGAGCCCGAGCGCGGCCCACCCCGTGCGCTCGAGCACGGGCCAGCGAGCCAGCAGAGGGCGCTCTTCGACGGGCGACGCCAGCGCGCGAAGATCTCCGGAGCCCCTCCCAGCTGGTTGCGCCACGAGGAGCGAGCCTAGACTGCCCGCCTCGAGCTGTCGAACGAGACTACTCCTGACTGTCTTCGGGCGTTCCCTCGCCCACTGGGACAGCTGGCTCTACACCCTCGTCGCCCTCTCCTTCGGGCGCGCCGGCGTCGGGCTCCTCCGGCTCTGGGCACCGATCGCCCGTGTGGCCCTCGAAGCCCTTGGGATTTCGTTTGTCGTCCCAGCGCTGATAAATCCCGCCCATGTCTCCTTGGCCGACCTTGGCTTTACCGAAACTGTCGAGAATCTGAATCTCGTATCGTCCCTGCAG
>JAUILJ010000386.1 GCA_030433055.1 Polyangia bacterium | reverse complement strand
TCGCTCGGATCTGGGGGTGAGACGCGCCGGATCTGCAGTGCAGTCAGCCCGCGCAGACTGAGCAGCATACTGCCGATCTGAGCAGCCTTGCGGCGACCCCGTACGGCAGCCAATCTCCCGCCATGAAAACGACTCCTCAGGACAATGGGCACCCGTCGACGCTGATCGTGCCCAACGTGATTGACGGGCAGGAACGCGAGTCCAGCCACACCTACGCCAGCCGCAGCCCGTCCCATCGCGACGACGTAGTGACCCTCGCTCCACTCTCCACCAAGGAGGACGTGCGAGAGGCGTGTCAGAAGCCGCGAGCCGCACAGCGCGCTTGGGCTCGCACGCCCGCTCCAGGTCGCGCCCAGATCATCGGGCGCCTGGGGCAGCTTTTGCGTGAGGAAAAGGAGAGCCTCTCGCGCTTCGTGAGCCGTGAGATGGGCAAGCCGATCCGCGAGGCGCGGGGCAGCGTTCAGGAGGCCATTGACACCTGCGACTTCTTCCAGAGCGAGGGACGTCGGCTGTACGGGCAAACCGTGCCCAGCGAGCTACCAAACAAGGAGCTGTTCACCTACCGTCGGCCCGTCGGGGTCGTTGGAGTGATCACCGCCGGCAATTTCCCCATCGCCGTCCCCAGCTGGAAGATCGTTCCTGCTTTGCTCTGCGGAAATAGCGTGGTCTGGAAGCCCAGCGACGACGCGCCCGGCGTGGGCGCGCTGTTTGCAGATTTGTGGTATCGCGCCGGATTGCCTCGCGGGGTGCTGAGCGTGGTGCATGGTGGCGGCAAGGACGGCGCCGGCCAGTTCTTGATCGAGATGACCGACGAGCAGCTGCTCGACAAGATCTCGTTCACCGGCTCCACCGAGGTGGGGCGCATGGTGGGTGAGGCGTGCGGCCGCAACCTCAAGCGACCCTCGCTCGAACTCGGGGGCAAGAACCCCCTCGTCATCCTGGCGGACGCTGACATCGAGCTGGCGGTGGACGGTGCGCTGTGGTCGAGCTTTGGTACCGCGGGGCAACGGTGCACGAGCTGCGGGAACATCATCGTCGATCGCAAGGTGATGCCGCAAGTCCGCGACTTGCTCGTGAAGAAGGCGTCCGCACTGAAGATCGGTGATCCGCTGGACGAGAGCATTGCCTACGGCCCCTTCATCAACGAGCGCTTCCTGGAGCGCTGGGTCGCGCAGCGCTCCGTGGGCATCGAGGACGGTGCCAACCTGCTGCTGGATGGCAAGCGCATCACGCCTGGCAATGAACCGGCGAACTTCGCAGGTAACGCCGAGAAGGGCCTGTACGCCACTCCGCGCATCTTTGACCACGTGAAGATGAACATGCGGGTCGCCCAGGAGGAGTGCTTCGGCCCCACCGTGAACTTGGTCGAGGTGGACGGTATCGATGAAGCGATCGAGGCGGCCAACGGCACGCAGTATGGCCTCTCGAGCGCGATCTACACGCGCGACGCGAGGGCGATGCTGCGCTTCAAGGAGGAGATCACCGCGGGCATGACCAGCGTGAACAACTCCACGACTGGGGCCGAGGCGCACTTGCCGTTCGGCGGCAACGGCGCTAGCGGCAACGGTACCCGTGAGAGCGGGATCTGGGTGATCGAAGCCTACACCCGGTGGCAGTGTGTCAACGTCGACCTCGCCGGCAAGCTCCAGCTGGCGCAGATGGATCTGGAGGACGCCGCTCCACCTGAGAAGCCCGACTGGTCAGCGTTGGTGCGCTGAGGGCTTCGAGCGGAAGCGGCAGGCGGCCGCTGTTTTCACAAGGAAACAGCGGCCGTTTCGCTACCTGGTTTGGCCGCCCAGCTCACTCGACGGCGCGCTTGATGTGCTCCAGGCCTTCGCCCACTTTGTTCACGACCTTGCCGAGCATGTAGTCTGTCGCGAGCTCCTGGGCCGCGTGCTGAGCAAAGTGGACCGCCTTCTCTGCTTTGCTGGCGGCGTGCCTCGCTTCTGCGCCTTCAGCCGCCAGGCCCAGGCCCAGGCCGAAGCTCGCCGCGCTGATGAGCACCTCCTTCACCACGTGGGGCACCTGATGGTCGAACTCCTTGTTCGCCGCGCCGAGCTTGGCTGCGAGCGCTGCGAACGCGCCCCACTGTCCCTCGACGAGCTTGCTCGCCGCGTTGGCGCGGGCTTGAGCCTTCTGCGCCGTCAGTACGTCGGGTGGGGTCTTCGACATCGCCGCCTCGAAGTCCTCTGCCGCGGCGACGAGGCTGCTCAGGGTGTTGCTGAGGGTGGAGTATGCGGACCTCGTGCGGTCCTGGAGGGTCGTAACGGCGCCGCTCAGGTAGTCCTTGGTGACCTGCGCCTCGTGGCCCAGCTCCTTGAGCGGCTCGAGGCGTCGTTCATCCAGCGTGTCGGCGAGTGCCGTGACGGTTTCGACGATCAGCGTGGGCGCCTTCACTGCACCTAGCTCGGCTTCCGCGGCGCGGGTGATGTGAGGCAGATCACTCCAGGTTTTGCTGGCGGCCTTTTGCAGTGCGCGCGCGGAGCGGACTAGGGCTCTAGCTTGGGCGGTCGGTCCGCGTGTTTGCGCCTTGAGCGAGGCTGGAGCCTTGTACGCCACCGGTCGCTTCAGCTCCTTTGCTTCGTTCGCTATTGCCTGGTCCACCGATTCTCCGGCTGCCACCATGCCAGCGATGTCCCCCAGCTCCTGCTTGGAGAAGCGCGAGAGGCTGGAGATGAGTTGCCAGCCGTGGTTGTACAGCCTGCTGCCCGACTCGCCCGCCACGCCCTGTTGCACAAGCTGCCGCACGGCAACGCTCTGGTGCTTGAGGTGGAAGTCTTTCAGAAGACGCATCGCTAGCGCAGGCTTGTTGGCGAGCGCTTGTCGAACGAAGGCTTGAGGTGCCGTCAGCTTGGGGTTCTTCAAGGCCGCTTGAGCCGCCAATGCCACGTTGACACCAGCCTCGGGGTAGCGCGCGTTCAAGGCGCGCAGCTGAGCCATCAGGTTGCTCTGCTTCGTGGGTTGGCTGGCCAGCTTGCTGGTCGACCCAGCGTCGAGCAGCGCCTTCTGGCGCGCGGCCTCGTGCTGAGTGCGCTCGGTTGAGCTGGGCGGCTTCTTCTCCGCCGCTTCCGCCCCGGTGTTGCTTGGGTGATGAGCGTGGTGTGACTTGCGGGTGGGATCGACGGTCATGGCGGGCCCTTCGGGCCCTGACGCGGCCAGTTGCGGTTTGTGTAGAGCTTCGTCGCTGGTCTGAGATTTCCATCGGGATTGACGATGCTTTGTCCTGCTTCTAGTTCAGTGGAGTGGATGACGTTGCTGGTGCCGTGGACGACTTTTCCCGGCTGTTTCCCGCGGTGTACTTGCGTTTTCATCGCCGGAACCGCAAACGCCCGCCGGTTGGACCCCAGGCGTGGGCTGTGCTGCACCATTTGCAGTGGACAGGACCCATCACGATTGGTGAAGCCACCAAGCACTTGGGACGCGCCCAATCCGTCGTCAGTGAGATCGTGGATTCCCTCGAAACGAAGGGATTGGTCGCGCGCATGGACGACGCGCGCGACCGACGCCGCAAGCTCTTCTGGCTGACGGACGCGGGGCTCGAGCTACTGGAGCGGGAGCAAGAGGTGTTGTCCCGGGAACTCTTGGCTGAAGCCTTCGAGCGCCTCAGCCCCGACGAGCGCTCAGCGCTCCTGTCGGGGATGCGGGCGCTCAGCGAGGTCAAGCTCACCCCTCACCCCCAAATCCGAGAGGAAAAATAGATCGTGACGAAGAATCCTTGTGAGAGCTGTGGCATGCCCATTGAAGCGGGGCCCTACTGTCAACACTGCGTCGACGAGAACGGGGAGCTGCAAGGCTTCGATGAGCGCCTGGAGCGTATGATCGGCTGGCAACGACAGCAGAAGCCCGAGCTAAGCCGCGAGGAAGCGGAATCCGCTACGCTGGCGTATATGTCCAGGATGCCTGCCTGGAAGGACCACCCGAAGGTCAAGGCCGCGCGGTCCTGAGCCGAGCGCGTCTGTCCGGGCCCTGAAACAAAATTGGCAACCGGCCTCGCACGCGGCCGACCCAGGCTCATGCGTAGCGTGCGTCTGGATCTGCATCTTCGACCGAATCCCAGGGCGGGGCGCTCGAGGAAGCGTTTCCGTCCCGGGGAGCGAGTCCAAGGATGGCTGGATGTGGAGTGCCACGAGCCGACGGCTTGTCGCGCCTTGACGGTTGGCCTTCAGCCCTGGATCGTCGGAGCATCCAGCGTTCAGGGTTACGAGCAACTGCCACCGGTGTGCGTACTGTTCCGGGGTGAGCTGGCGGCAGGAAGGCACCGTTTTCCGTTTTCCTTCAGCATGCCGGCCGGACCGCTCTCTCACGCAGGTGAGTTCAGCTCGCTGAGCTGGCGGCTGGGAGCCGAGCTCGATCGCGGGGCGATGCTGCACGACCTTCTCTTGCCGGCGAGCGCGGCTGAGCCCGTGGAGCTCGTATCCTGGGAGGCCCGGGATCTGGCTGCGCCTCGGGCACCCCAGCGGAAGATCCCCGATCGCTTCGATCGTCTCGAGCGTGCCTGGCACTCGCCAGGGCTCGAGAAGGATGAGGAGGCCAGTCCAACCAGCCTGCTCTGGTCAGCGTTTCTCAGGGCGACGAGGCGTGTGGCGCCCGTGATGCTAGCTCCAGAGGCGTTGGTGCTCGGTGAGGCGTTCGACGTGTACTGTCTCTGGCCGCGTCGCTGGAAGGAGCCGGGACGGATCGACGTCGAGGTGGGTGCCATGGAGAGCAACCTGGTGCGCCCACCCGGTGACACAACGACTCCGCGCTACGCCTACCCGTTCGGTGTGGCGGCCGACCTCGAAGCCATCTCGCTGGCGGACGTGGGAAGCATTCTTGATACCGGGAGGAAACAATTCGCGTCGGCGTATCGCGCGCGCCTGCAGCTGCCGTTCGAGGCGCTCCCGACGCACCCCCTGATCAGGTGGAACATCCGTCTGCGCGCACGTCCCGGCGGATCGTCACGGCGAAGTGTAGTCGGCCAGGAGCGCGTGTGGGAGAGCTGGCGCAGCGTGAGCGTGCTCCCGTGGTGGGGCACTTCCGTTGGTTCGAGCTCTCCGTCCGGAACCCTGTCCTCACCCGCGCTGGGCGGGTCAGCCGAGGTCAGCGCAGCTGCCTGACCCTCGCCTCGCGGAAACGGAGGAGGCTCTCAGTTCGAGACGTTTCAGATCTGAAGTACACCAGCGACTCCAGATCTGAAGGACGAAAATTGTCACCCCCCAGGTGGGGGACACATTTCGAGGGTTTGCCCTGGCGCGGACTTGGCACGATAGCTGCTTACTAGCCGGCGACGGCCCCAGGCACCCTCCTGCCCAGACACCTCCTGGGCCGTCTCTTTCCCCCAATCCCGCGTCAGCAGCCCTTATGAGTGAGAAGCCGTCCGTGCCTCAAAGTGGACCCCGACCCGCCCGTCGCCCCCGGGTGTTGATCGCCGACTCCGATGCGGTGGCTCGCGGCTGGCTGAAGCCCATTGTTGCCCATCTGGACGCGGAGATCGTCGAGGTTGCCACGGGGCTCGAGCTCCAGCTGATGCTCACCCGCAAGGGACCGTTCGACCTGGTGATCACCAATGCCCGGCTGCCGGCCCCAAGCGGACTGCAAGTCCTGGCGACCGTGCGCGCAGCGGGCTCCTCCACCCCGTTCATCGTGGTCACCTCATTCCAGCAGAACGTGCTCCGGGTGTTCGTGAGTGACGCGGAAGGCACCGTCCTGTCGAGCCGCGTGGTGGATGCTGATAACCTGGGCGTGCTGGCGCGGAACCTGATCGGGCTCAGTTACAACGGCGGGAGCAGCAGCGCCGGAACTCGCCAGATCGGCTGAACCAGGCCTGTCGGCCTCGGCTCTGTTAAGCTGAGGTGATGGAGCCGAAGACGCAGGTCGAGATCCAGCTCGGCCACATGTGCAACAACCGTTGCGTGTTCTGCGTCTCAGGCCAACAGACGGCGATGGGTCGCGCGCGGCCGCTGCCCTTCGAACCGCTGCTCAATAGTGTCCGGGAGGCCTACGCCAAGGGCCACCGGAAGCTGACACTCTTGGGAGGTGAGCCGACGCTGCAGCCGGCGTTCAAAGACGTCGTGAGGGAGGCGGTGGGCCTCGGATTCGAGGAGATCGTGATCTTCACCAACGGTGTGAAGACCGCGCGGGAAGCGTTTCTCCAAGAGGTGCTCGAGCTGGCTCCGCGCCCGGGCTTCTTCACGTGGCGGATCAGCATTCAGGGCGCGAACCAGGCGAGCCATGAGGGGACGACTCGCAAGCCGGGGTCCTTTGCGCGGATCCTCCGGACGATGGAGACGCTCCAGGCGCGCGGGGAACGCATCACCGTGAACATGTGCGTCGTGGGGTCCAACTTCGCATCAGTGGACGAGTTCCCTGCGCTGGTTTCGCGCTTCGGCGTGAAGCAATTGCACCTCGACATGGTGCGGCCCATGGACGCGGGTGAGCGAACGGAGGAGGAGTTCGAGCAGATGATGCCGAGCTACTCCGAGATGGTCCCGGCGCTGACGCGCCTGTGCCGTGGAGTGCCTGAAGCCTTCGACCTCAACATCGGGAATCTCCCGTTCTGCTTTGCGCCTGAACTCGCAGCGTGGATCCACCATGATGGTGAATCCACGGAGACCATCGCCGTAGACGGCGAGCGCGATCTGAGCCGTCCATGGGACAAGTACTTCGTCAAACGGCGAGACAAGTTCAAGCCTCCCCAGTGCGCCGGCTGCGCCTTCGAGCCTCGCTGCAGCGGCATCTTTCAGAAGTACGCGGAGCTGCACGGGACGGACGAGGTCAAGCCCGTCCCTCCAGAGCGCATGCCAGAGGTCGACCCGAAGCGGCGTGTGTTCTGGGCGCACCTCACGGAGATTTCCCGTCGGCTCGGCTCCCTGAGCGAAGGTGAGCTGACGCCTCAGGTCTGGCTGTTTGGCGACAACGAGCTACGCCTCAGTGTTGTGTTGCCCCATGGAAACAATGAGCTGCTGCTCGCGCTCCGCGTTCCGGGGGCAGGCGTTGGGAGCACGGACGTGTTCAGTCTCCACGTGCTGCGTGTGCCATCGGATCTCGAGTTTGGCCAGCGTTGGCTGCAGAAGGTGTGGGACGTCGCGCGCGAGGGGCAGCGTGTAGTTCACCCCTGCGGCGTCGACGCCTTGCTGCCTCTCTCGCGGCTGTTGGCCTTGCGCCTCACCCGTCTGCGGGCTGCAGCCCCGTTCAGTGGGCTGAGGTGGGTGGAGACGCGAGTCTCGAGTTCGACCCGAGCAGAGATCGAGTTGGCGGCGGACGATGGAGGCCGCGCAACGTTGTGGCTCGATGAAGATGGTGGGCGTGGCACTGGGGGCTACCGCCTGCTGGGGGAAGCTACGTCAGATTTGAAGTCGGGACTGCGACAAGTGCTCGGTTGCTTGAGTCCCAGGCGCTCTGCCGAACCACTCGCGCTTAAAGTGGCCCCGTAGCCTGCCGTTCAAGGGTTTGGTCGTTCAGCCCCGCTGGACGAGAGCGCCCATGGAACAGC
>JAUILJ010000385.1 GCA_030433055.1 Polyangia bacterium | reverse complement strand
CACAGCAGGAGACCGTTGACGGACGTCGAGCTCTCGCTGGGCGCCGGCCCCAGCGGCTCGAAATAGGCGCCGCGGTCGTAGGTCGAGAGGTCTCCTGGTACGTCCCACAGGATGCGCACGCGCTGGGGTGGACAGGGCGTCTCTCCCTCGTCGGTGTAGACCCAGCCGTACTTCTGCGCCTCCTGCAGCACCTGCATGTTGAGCTGGGCGGTGCGCGGGGCAGGCTCGGGCGTGTTCACCAGAGGTGCCTGGGCGGGGACGGCTGCGGGGCGGGTCGGCGCCGAGGCGATGTCTTCCTGATGCACCTTCCGGGTGGCGGCTCTGCGGATGGTCGGTTCCGCGCGGCGTTGCTCGGCTTGGGTGGTGGCTCGGGCGTCCTGCGTCGTGGAGGCCTTGCGTGTCGGCTCGGGAGCGGCGGGCGGCTGCCGCAGGAGCCAGTAGGTCCCCGCGGCGAGCAGGAGGGCTGGTGCCCACAGCCAACGGCGACGGTCAGTGGGAGCCGTGACCTCGGGCTTGCGCTGGCCGATCACTCTGCGCTCGCTATTCATGCCGCGCTCGCCATTCACGCCGGTCGCGCTGCGCTCGCCATTCACGCCGCGCTCTCTTATCACCCGCTTGCCGCTCATCGCCCGCGCACCTGGCGGCGGCGACTCAAGCTCACGATGGCTGCGCCAAGCAGCAGCCAAACCTGCCCCCCGGTGCTTCGAGATTGTTTCCCTGCGGTAGAGCAGGCGCACCCCGAGTCAGCGCTCTGGACGCTGGTCGCAGGGCCGACGCCCGCGCCGCCGTCTGCGCTGCTGGAGCCCGCTTGGTCGCTGCCCGCGGCGCCGTTTGCTGCGCCGGAGCCGCCGGTCGCCCAGCCGCTACCGCCGGTCCCCGGTGCGCCGCCTGCTCCGGGAGACTCGCCCCAGTCGTCGTCCAACAGGTAGACGGCTGGACCGCTCCCTTGCACCAGCACTGGCCGCGCGCGTACGTCGGGGCCCTGCTCGAGGCTCTCGAGGTCCGTGCTCTTCCAGACCTCGATGCTTCCCCAGTCGAAGCCCCAGGTGTCCATCACCTCGGGGCTCGGGATGTGACGCTTCACCGCTCCGTCGATCAGGTAGACCGACGGACTGCCGTCGTCGGACTTGGCGAGCACCGGGTGATCGGCGACGTCGTCTCCTGCGTCGTGGCTCTCGAGCTCGCTGTCGCTCACCGGCATCACGTCCCAGAAGTAGGAGAAACCCCACGCAGCGAATACGTCGGGGTTGCTCACATGGCGCAAGACACCCGGGGGAACGTTGGGCTCACAGCGGAACGTCTTCGGGCTGTTGGTCAGCTGGGAGTTGGCGCCACCCGAGGTGTCGATGCCGTAGCCGTAGACGCTGTGCTCCTGCCCGTCATGCAGGCTCAGGGGAGAGGCAACCTCGAACGCGTGCTCGCAGGAGCCGAGCGCACTGCACAGATCCTCGCGGTACTGGTCGGCGGTGAGCGCCACGGAGGTCGCGTTTGCATCCCCGGCGGGCCCGTCGAAGTAGAGATGGACATCGTTGGAGCTGGTCGCGCTGTCCAGGTCTTGACTCCAGCCTCCGATGGACTCGCAGTCCACGCCGTCCAGGTAGCCCTTGGGTGGCTGATTGGAGGGGAGGGGAGCCGTCCACCAGCTCGTCTGCTTGCGCGCGCCGGGCCAGGCCCAGCTCAGGTGAATGTGGTCGGTGTGCGGGTTCGTGCCGGTGTAAGCCTTCCAGCCGGCCGTGGCGCAGCTGCCATTGGGGGAGCGGTAGCTCCCCCAGATCTGCTTGTTCCAGATGAAATACATCAGGCCGAAGCGCCGGGCGAGGGCGCAGGCGTTTCCGTGTTCGTCCGTCTTGAGCAGCCAGTTGATCGCGGTGCTGGCGATATCACGCTGACCGGCGTCGTTGTAGTTCAGCCCCCAGTCGAAGGCGCGGCCCTCTTTGTGTTCGCTGGTGCCGCCGACGTTGCAGGCGCGGATGATCCCGAGGTTGCTGCTGCTCGGGTACGTCGCCAGCATCATGCTGCGGAAATCGACGGGCCCCGGCTTCTCGCTGGGATCGCAGGTGGACTGCGCGTCGTAGCCGGCGAAATCATCGATGGCGGAGCTGAAGGAAGGGGTCGGAGGTTCCGGAGCTGCTGCGGCGCTCGCGCTCCAACCGAGCAGCAGCGCGCAGCCGACCAAGCTGGTGTGAGACCGCATCGGGGTCTGGTCTGCAGTCGCCATGCCATGGGTGATCTCTAGTGATTACGAGGTTTTAGCGCTGCCGGCGGGCGGCGTTTCACAGTTCGCGCAAGTGCAGTTGCACAACCGGAGCGCTCAATCAGGGTTCGCGTCACGTTGGTTGGGGATCGGGGGGAGGGAGCGCCAGCTCGCGCCGATCTTGTTTCGCGCGGAAACAGAAACGACCCCCGCCGGCGGGTGGCAGCGCCGAGGATTTGACACCCCAAAGGTTGCTGGCGCGTCAATCGACCGTCACCGAGCGCGGGCGTCAAGCGGCTGACGTCCCGGAGCTAGGCCAGCGGCGTCATCGCTGACCCAGGGGACCAGTGGCTTGTTTTTGGCTAGTTCGAGCCACGGCGCGTCTCTCCCCCGATCCTGCGACGAGACCAAATCGAGACTGGCACACCGGCTGCAAACGCTCGCTCCATCCACGGCGGCGGACCCGCCTTTTGAAGGAGTCGCGAACATGAAGATCGAGAGCCAGCGTTTCGGGAGCATCGAGTGCTCCGAAGAAGATGCCATCACCTTCCCCGCAGGGATCATCGGCTTTCCCGATGACACCCGCTTCATCCTGATCCAGCACAAAGCCTCCAGCGCCATCGGCTGGCTGCAGTCGACCACGTCGCCGCACGTCTCGCTGCCAGTCGTGAGCGCCCACGGGCTAGCTCCGGAGTACCCCGACGTGCCAGTCGCCAACGCCGCGCGCGCCATCGGGCTCGAAGGAGAAGAGGGCGACTTCGCGGTGCTCGCCGTGTTGTGTGCGCGCTCGGGACTCCCCGCCACGGTCAACTTGCTCGCTCCCATCGTGATCAATGCCTCCACCCGCTCGGGTGGTCAGGTGTTCCTCGACGGTTCGCGCTTCACGACCCGTGAGCTCTTCGTGATGCCGGCTGCCGAAGGGAACACCGCGGCCGAAGACAACGAGGAGGGCGCCGCGCCCGAGCTGGCCGAGGCCGCCACGCCCTGAGCCGAAGTGCGCCGTGGAGCCAGTCGCCACGGTGTTTTCTGGCGTCCGCTTGCCCTTCCGGTGAGCGGGCGCTGGCATTTTGTGCCTGGACTTCCGTCGAGTCTTGGATCACGAGGAGGCGGTGCCGACGTACTACCTCACCCCTGCCGGAGCGAAGAAGATCGTCGATGAGCTGAACCGTTTGATGCACGTCGACCGCCCGAAGATCGTGCAAGAGGTCAGCGACGCAGCGGCCCAGGGAGACCGCTCCGAGAACGCCGAGTACATCTACGGCAAGAAGAAGCTCCGAGAGATCGATCGCCGGGTGCGCTTCCTGCGCAAGCGCCTGGACAGCTGTGAGGTAGTGGAGACCTCGGGTGCGCTGCTCGATAGTGTGCGTTTCGGGGCGAGCGTGAAGGTGGAAGACGAAGAGGGCGAAGAGCGCCTCTATACGTTGGTCGGTCCGGACGAGTCCGATCCCAGCTTGGGCTACATCAGCTTTCAGTCGCCGATTGGCCGTGCGCTGTTGAAGAAGAAGGTGGGCGACACGGTCGTGGTGCAGCGCCCTGCAGGGGAACTCGAGCTGACGATCTTGGAAATTCGCTACGAGTGACGCAGCAGAAACGTGCCTCGAACTGTCTGCGATTCCTCCAGTCAGGCGCGTTGAGGCCCAGCTTCTAGCCTGACACCCCGAACGTCACCTCGGGCGCCGAAACCTCGACGTCGTCCAGTGCGCGCCAGTTGTGTTGAGCGTTGCGCATGAGCAGTGCGTGATCGAGCTCAATCGTGCCCGGCGGAAACAGCGCTGGGTCGTCATAGAAGGTCGACCGAGCGCGCTCTACCCCGAGTGACTCCGCTCTCCAGTCTTGGATGTCGAGGCAAAGCCCATCCAAGCGACCGGCGTCCTTGGTCACGGAGTAGCCATTGCATCCCACGCGGAAAAACTCGGAGGCGCTTGACAAGGATGGAAAGCAAGAACTCTTCGGCCATTCGTCGCTCACCTGTCCGGCGACTTGGATCTGCACCCCGTCGGCCGAGGTCATGTCGAGGCGTATGTGATCGTCCACGTCGGAGACGGCGAACTTTGCCAGGTGATGAGCACCTGGGAACAACCGCCCGCCTGCCCAGTGGTTCATGCGTGAGCTGGTGTCCCTGCGGAAGATGTAGACCGCCGGCTTCCCATCCAGGCTCACCGCGACGCGGTGGGCGGCGTTCTCGCTGGATAGAGCCAAGCTCGCAGGAAGCGGCACCCCGAGGCAGGCGGGCCGCAGCTGTTCGAGACGGATCAGGCACACCCCGGCAACGCCGTAACCACCCACCAGCAGCGGCTCCATGGGTGGTGGCAGCAGGCGCTGCAGCGTCGCGGCATCCACTCGGTAGTTGAGCAAGATGCGACGCGCGATCAGGCCTTCGAGCTCCGGGATCTTCATCCCTTCGGTATGCCCCAGCTGGGCGGGTGTTCCAATCACGGGCTCGAATCACACTCCAGTTGAGCTGCAGCGCTTCTGCAATTACCGTCCGGCCGTCCAGATTTTGGCTGCGCGGTATGCCCGCGCGCACGAAGGAGAAAGCATGGCTGACATTCGTTTCGACAACCGCGTGGCAATCGTTACTGGCGCTGGAGGAGGTCTGGGCCGCAGCCACGCGCTGCTCCTCGCGAGTCGCGGGGCCAAGGTGGTGGTGAACGATCTTGGCGGGTCCTTCGACGGCACCGGCTCGGGGCACAACATGGCCGACAAGGTCGTGGACGAAATCAAAGCCGCGGGCGGAGAGGCCGTCGCCAGCTACGATGGCGTCGACACCTACGAAGGCGCCGAGAAGATCGTGGCCAAGGCGAAAGAGGCATTCGGCAAGCTCGACATCGTGATCAACAACGCGGGCATTCTGCGTGACGTGTCGTTCGTGAAGATGACCCTGGAGGACTGGGACAAGGTCCTGAAGGTGCACCTGACCGGTACGATGAATGTGACGAAGGCGGCCTGGGGCCTGCTTCGTGACAACAAGTACGGGCGCGTGGTCAACACCACCAGCGCGGCAGGCCTCTATGGCAACTTCGGTCAGGCGAACTACAGCGCGGCCAAGCTCGGCATCGTGGGCCTGGGCAACACGTTGGCGCTCGAGGGCGCGAAGTACGACATCAAGGTCAACACCATCGCACCCATCGCCAAGAGCCGCATGACCGAGACCGTGATGCCGCCCAACGTGCTCGAGAAGCTGCTTCCGGAGTACGTATCACCCCTGGTCGGTTACCTGAGCTCCGATCAGTGCGGCAGCACCGGCGAGGTGTACGCCGTGGGCGGTGGCTACATCAGTCGCGTCGCCATCGTGGAGGCCGCCGGGGTGAGCTTGAAGCAGCACGGCCCCGAGGACGTCGCGAGCGCCTGGGAGAAGATCAACGACCTCTCCGAGGCCAAGCCATTCGAGAACGCGATGCTCGCGGCCGGCCAGGCGATGCAGCACGTCATGGGCTGAGCGCGCGGGAGCGAAGACCAAAGGGCGGCTTACCGGGGGTGAGGCGCCCTTTTTCTTGGCGAATCCTTCGGGGAGAGCTGGGGAGGTCGGGCTGCGGCAAAGCGGCGTTTGCGTGGCTCCTAGCGTGGCTCTAAAAGCGAAGCCGATGAGCGATCTCGAGCCCCAAGAACGCGAGGCTGACGCGACCGGCGCAGCTGCGGCGCCCGACGCCCCGGCCCCGCGCCCCCAAGGGCCAGACGCCGAGGCCTTGCGCAAGGGCCGTCGAGTGCTGTGGCTCGCGTTGCTGCTTGCCGGGGTGCCTGGGCTGATCATCATCGTTCTCACGCTCACCAGCCTGGACGCGACGAACCTCTACAACCTCGAAGGACGCTACGAGCCGTTCGAGTACGGAGCACACCGTAAACCGCGCCCAAGCGAACGCTGCGGGCTCAATCAGCAGCGGGTCGATGGCGTGTGCAAGGTGATCGAGCTCTCGGCGCTCAAGACCGAAGACGTCAAGTATCCGTCTTCCATTGCCGAGAAGGGAGTGCCGGAGCTGGCCGGGACTCTGACGGTACCTCAGGG
Source organism: Polyangia bacterium (assembly GCA_030433055.1). GTDB lineage: Bacteria > Myxococcota_A > Polyangia > Polyangiales > Polyangiaceae > JAHBVY01. The sequence goes on along the minus strand of JAUILJ010000385.1, from coordinate 1,284 downwards.
AATCGAAGGTAAGCGGCCTGCCGTGATCTTGGTTCACGGTAGCGGTCCGCTGGACCGGCACCTCGAGGTTCCAGGTGACCTGGTGCGCAAGCTCCCGCAGCCCTTCGCTGTCTTCGATGCGCTCTCTAGCTGGCTCGGTAAGCAGGGCTTCGTGGTGCTGGCGTACGACAAGCGTAGCTGTGGCCGGTGCTACGGCGCGAGCACCTTCGACCCGCAGCGCTTCAGCTTTCAAGACTTCGAGACCGACGCCATCGACGGCCTGAAGTACCTCAAGACTCGCCCGGAGGTGGACCCCGAGGCACTGGTGGTGCTGGGAGCGAGCCAGGGTGGTGGCTTCGCGCCGTTCATCGCCAATCAGACCCCTGGGGTTGCGGCGGTCGTTAGCCTGTCAGGCCTGTTCGAGAACTTCACCCAGGCGATGATCGACCAGCTCTCGCGCATCTCAGATATCCGCGCGGAACAGTGGGACTACTTCGGTCCGTTGAACATCTACTTTCAAAAATCCAAGTTGCAAAATTGCTTCGACTCGCTGAACGGCGCGGCGTACGTGCCCGACCAGGTGTGCATCGGCGGTGGAGTCACTCAGCGCGCGCTCAAGGAATACAGCGATCGCAGCTCCACGGGCGTGGACGAGTTGAAGAAGCTCCAGGTGCCAGCCTTCCTGTCTCAGGGTACGCTGGACCGCAACGTGAGCCCCGACCTGTTCGAGCGGCTGAAGACCGACCTTGCCTCTCAGGACGTCGAGTTACACTTCATCGCGGGCATGGATCACTCGCAGACGCTGGCGCTTCCGGACAAGAGCGAGGCGGGGCGCAGGGAGATCAACAAGTCGGAGCTGCACCCCAAGCTGCTCGAGGCGCTGCAGAACTTCTTCACCACCGTACCGCTCCCCGAAGCGACGGCCGCGGCGCACGACTGAGCGGCCGTTAGTTCCGTTCGGCTTCGCTCTGCGGCAGCTGAGCCAGCACCGCGCCTGGCTCGAGCCAGCCGACCAGATCGAGCAATGCCTCCCGCGCCATCGCCGTGCAGCCCACCGTGGGCCTCGGGGTCGTGGGGCGATCCCTCGAGAAGCGCCAGGTATGCAGGAAGATGCAGCTGCCTGCACCGCGCTGGTGGTCGGGGTTGTGCTCCACCAGGACGAGGATCTCGTACAGCGGGTCGCTGCGCTGGAGCTTCTCGGCGCTGCTCCAGTCTTGCTTCACCAGGCTGCCATCCAGCAGCTCGCCGTAGTGCTTGGAGGTGGCGTCATCCACGCAGCGCCAGCTCGCTGTCACGGGGGTGTGG
>JAUILJ010000384.1 GCA_030433055.1 Polyangia bacterium | reverse complement strand
AAATTGGGATAGTAGTGCGTCGCGTGCCTGTTCTTTTTGGACTTCTTCCGTAATATCGCGGAGCAACATCACTGTGCCAATCCGTTGATGATTGTGAGTCATAATTGCTGCAGCTTGGGCGCTCAGCATCTGCCCATTTTGTTGTAAATTCTGCGGTTTACCTAAAGCATAAATACCAGAAGCAAGTTCACGCCCTAAAATCTGTGGTAAACGTTTATTCAGTTCGGCAATATCATCTTGGAAAGCCTGTTGTTTGCTCAGTAAGTGGCGCGCATTATCATTCATCATCACAACTTCGCCATCTCTATCTTGAACAATCACCCCTTCTGGCAAGGATTCAAAAACAGCGATCATATAATTTCGCTCACGTCGTTGTCGCCATAACTGCTACTCGCGCCTGACTCGCGCAACGACCGGACGCACTCAATCAGCGCTACGGTGGGCGGAGCCAGGTAGAGCACGCCGGGATCGGCCGCTAGCATCGAGGCGTGCATGAGCAGCGTGCTGTGCTCCATGGCGCGACCCAACCCATGCAGGTCTTTCGCCAGGAGCGCCGTTTTCCCACGCTCAAACACTGCCGGGGCAGAGTCTACCCATGCGGGGTAGTAGGGGCTCGTGCGCAGCGTGTGTTGCATCGCGGCGGTCGACCCAATCGGCTTGGGGCCGCGACGGGTGACGGCGACCAGCATCTCGACGTCGAGGTGCGCGCGAGGTGCCACTTGCTCTGCGCTCTCTTCCCCGAGCCTCAATTGCACCCAACCTCCGAAGATGGATCTGGCTGCGGAGGCGCTCGCCCAGCGCGCGATGGAACTCTGTGCCGCTAGGTTGAGGTTGAGCCCCAGCGCGCTCGCGGTCGCGGCGACCAGCGCGGCGAAGCCGGAGGCGCTCGACGCCAATCCTGCTGCCGTGGGGAAATGATTGCGGGTAGTCACCCTGGCTTTCGTCTGCGTCTGCGCCTGGTCCCTCAGGCGATCGAGCACGCGCTTGACGCGGTCGAATGGCAGGCCGGTGACTTGAACATCGTCGAGTACGACTCGGTCTTCCGCGAGCTTCGGATCGAACTCGACTTCGGTGTGCGTCGCTAGCCCGTCAAGCGTCAGAGAGAGGCTCGGTACCGCCGGCATGTTCTGCGCGACGTCGGCCTTTCCCCAGTACTTGATCAGGGCGATATTGGCGTGGGCGATGGCGACCGCTCGACTCATGATGCTTCAGGGGTTTGGGGTGAGGGGTTGGCACCGACTTGCGCCGCGAACGCCTGGATGCCACGGCTCGACCAGGCCTCTAGCACGCGCTCGGCGGAGCTGTCGCACAGGGCGATCACTGCTCCTCCTCCGCCCGCGCCGGTCAGCTTCGCGCCCAGCGCACCGGCCGCCCGAGCGACGTCACAAGCGCCCTCCAGGTCTGGCGTGCTGACTCCCAACGCTTGGAGTTCGCGCTGGTTCTCGTTGAAGCAGCGACCGAGCTCCACCAGCTCCGAGCAGGCCAACGCCTGCCTTGCGCGCGCGGCCAGATCGCCGATGCGGTCGATCGCTTGCCTGAACTCTGGCGGATGCTGATCGTGCAGCTCGCGTACCTTGCTGACCATGCGGTGGGTAGCGGCAGGTGGCCCAGCGAGCGCTACCGCGAGGCAAAGCGGTGCGGCGCAGGGCAGCGGTGTGGGGGCGCTCCCCTTGACGAACCAGATGGGCTGCTGGGCCATCGCGGCAGCCACGTCGATCCCGGATGGGTTCCCGTGGAATACACTCTCCCAAGCGTTGGCGGCTTCCAGGATGAGTTGGCTCTCCGGCTGGACCCGGACTGCGTCGCAGGCGGCTCTCGCGATGGCGACCGCGATCGCCGCCGAGGCACCGAGTCCGACGCCGGGTGGTAGGTCCAGGGTCACGTCGACCTCCAGCGCCGTCCGCTCGTGCGTCGCCTCGTAGAGGCGCTCCAGCAACGCCACGAATGCTCGTGCGGTTTCGCTCTCGTCGTCCGCGGTGACTTGGCTCACCCCCAAACTCAGGCGCGAGATATGCTCGCTACGCTTCGCCCATGCTCGTGCGCCTTTGTCGATCCCCGCGGCAATCGCTGGGCAGCCGTAGACCACCGCGTGCTCGCCGATGAGGATCAACTTTCCGAAGGCGCGCGCGCTGGCCATGCTAGCTTCGCCGCGCGGCCAACGCGCTCACCGCGCCCGCCAAGAGCTCTTGTCCGGCTCGCCGCAGGCCGCCGACCTCGAGCGCCGTTCGCGCCTCGAGCTCGAGCTCCGCGATACGCTGCTCCACCACGTCGCGCGCGCCGCACTTCTCCAAGACCTCGATGGCTCGCGCAACATCAGCGGGTGTCGCTCGAGCGTTTCCGTGCACCCGCTTGAGCAGGCGATGGCCCTTGCCCTTGGCCCGGCGAAAGCCCGCGAGAACCAGGGGTGTTCGCTTCCCCGCCGTGAGGTCGTTGCCAGCGGGCTTGCCGGTTTCGTCGGGTGCTCCGAAGACTCCCAGCAGGTCGTCTCGCAGCTGGAACGCGACACCCGCAGGTGTGGAGAAAGCTCGCAACGCCTGCAGCGTGCTGGGTCGCGCGCCCCCGAGCAGCGCGCCCAGGAGCAGCGGACCTTGCACGGTGTAGCTTGCGGTCTTGAGGGTGTAGGTGACCTCGGGATCTGACCCGCGGCTCATGAGATCCAGCTGCTGCCCCAGGATCGCGTCCACCTGCATGTTGGCGAAGGTCGACAGGAACTCGAGCTGGGCGCGCGGGGGCACCTTCAGCGCGGCGATCAGGCGTTGGGCGAGCGCAACCGCGAAGTCGCCTGCCAGGATCGCCGAAGCGGCCCCCAGGTGCTCTGAGCGAAAGCGTCGTCCCAGCTGCGCGTGGACGCTGGGTCCGCCGCGCCGCACCGGATCTCGATCCATCCAGTCGTCGTGAATCAAGAAATACGCCTGGACCAGCTCGAGCGCCACTCCGACCTCCAACGCTTGGCTGGTGTCAGCGCTCGATGTTGCCGCGCGGAAACCCGCTAGCACGAGGCCAGGCCGGAGCCGCTTGCCTCCGCGCAGGCACAAGTCTCGGCACGCCAGCACCATCTCGCTCGGGTCGCTTCCGAGCGTGCGGGCACGCTCGAGCTCCGCGTCGAAGACCTCTTCCAGGCGCCCTTCGACCTCGCGCTTCAAGCTAGCGAGCAGCGCGATGAACGGGTTGATGGGAAGCGCCTTGGGTTTCGATTGGCTCGCCTGGCTCTTGCGAGAAGGGCGCGCGCTGGTGCGCTTCGCCGGCTTGGCCTTCGCGGCCGCGCGAGGCTTCGCCTTGGGCGTTCCGCCGCGAGTTGGCTTCGAGCTGGGGGCGCGTGGACGCCCACTTTGAGAGCTGGCCCGTCCGCCCGAAGTCCTTGTCTTCCCAGCCATTTTTGTGAGCGGAGCGTAGGAGCCGGGAGGCCCCCTGTCAACGCGGGCCCACCCCGTGGGGGCCTTGCTACGCGGGGGTCACTTGGGCGATACGGCTGTTGACCCGGCGAATTATTCTGCGCCCCAACCCGCGCGACCGAAGCGGATCGCGCCCCGTGGCGTGAACGGAAAAAGACGACCCCATGACAGACATCGCCCAGCGGAAGGCGGACCACATTGACCTAGCCGTCAGCGGTGACGTCGCGTTCCGGCAGACCACCACCCTGTTCGAGTGCGTCCGCCTGGTCCACGACGCGCTGCCGGACCTGGATCTGGACGCCGTGGACCTCAGCACGGAGATCCTGGGTAAGCGCCTGTCCGCGCCGATTCTGATCGCCGGTATGACCGGTGGGACGGCTCGTGCCCGCGACATCAACCGTCGCCTGGCTGCCATCGCGGAGGAGCGCGGCTACGCGTTCGGACTCGGGAGCCAGCGAGCCATGCTGCGAGACCCGGCACACCGTGCGACCTATGAGGTTCGGGACGTGGCGCCGAGCGCGTTGCTGCTCGGAAACATCGGCGTCGTACAGGCGCGAGATCTCGCCTCCGCGCAGGTGACCGAGCTTGCCCAGAGCGTCGGCGCTGACGCGATTTGCGTGCACTTGAACCCCGCCATGGAAGTCGTGCAAGAGGAAGGCGATCGAGACTTTCGTGATGGGCTGGCCACGCTCGAGCGGTTGGTCGAGGAAGCCGGCGTTCCAGTGGTGGCGAAGGAGACAGGCTGCGGGCTCTCCAGTGGTGTCGCGCGCCGCCTGTATGGTGCGGGCGTCCGGCACGTTGACGTCTCGGGCGCTGGTGGCACTTCCTGGGTCGCCGTGGAGACTCAGCGTGCGCAGAGCGCCAAGCGAGCCCTCGGAGAGACGTTCTGGGAGTGGGGGATCCCCACTGCGGTGAGCGTCGCTTGGTCAGCGCGCGCCGGCTTCGACACGGTATTCGCGACGGGGGGCGTGAAGAGTGGATTGGACATCGCGAAGGCCATCGCTCTGGGGGCATCGGCTGGAGGGATCGCTCGTCCGGTTCTCCAGGCCCTCGAGTCCGGCGGTGCGGAGGGGGCGACGCGCTTCCTCGACCTGGTCGAGCGAGAGCTACGAACGGCACTGCTCCTCGTCGGTGCGAATGACCTCGAAGCGCTGCGTCGCGCGCCCCGGGTATTGCTCGGTGATCTGCGCGCATGGCTGGAGCAGGGTTCCTGACGATTCGCGGCAACGCGGGTTCGCGACATGACGGAGCGGCGTGGTAGGTTCCGCGAACCCTTGCTCTGACCGACGTTCTGCGATGAAGCGCCGCCTCTTGTTTCTGTTCTTGCTCGCTCTCGGGCTCGCCCCCGGTTGCGAGGGTGGCTGCGGCGGTTGCGGTGGCGGTGATGCTCACAAGCCGGACGCCGCCGCCAGCGACGAGGGGCGTGTCGAGCTGCTGGATGAGGGGAAGGAGCCGCGCGTGCGCCTCCAGGTTGGGCGCTGGCAAGGGCTGACCTATCGCTGGCGTGTCAAAAACGAGAGTTCCTTCGGTCTGCAGGGGAACAAACCTGTGCGCTCGCCGACCGTGGTGGCGCTGATGACGTTTCGGGTCACCCGCGGTAGCGCCGACCCGGTTGTGCGTGAACGCAACGGGAGGCGTTTCAAGCTGGTGGAGGAGCGGGCCACCGTCGACTCCCTCGAGGTCGAAAGGAAAGGGATCCCCGCGGAAACGGCCAGGGCGATGAACCAGGGCCTGGCGGGCTACGCTGGGACCCGCACCCGCATGCTCGTTGGCGAAGACGGTGAGATCTTCGAGATGAAGACGGAGCTGGTCGGCGGCGTGGAGCCTGCCCCAGAGGAGAAAGAGGTGCTCGATCGTTCATGGGAGGTCCAGCGCCGCTTCCCGTTCAGATTGCCTCCTGAGCCCATCGGCGTGGGAGGGAAATGGCGCTTCAGCGAAACGGTGGAGCTCGGCGGAGTGAAGGCCATTCAGATGGCCGAGATGTCGGTCAAGAGCATCACGGACCGCCAGGTCGTGATTCGTATTTCCGTGAGGCAGCACGCCCCGGTGCAGGAGTTCCCGCATCCCTTCACTCCCGGAAAGACCGCGCTGCTCGAGCAGTTCCGGGGCGATGGCGAGGGGCAGCTCACGATCGATCGCCTCACGGGAATCCCCGTGCAAGGCAAGCTCAGCGTCACGGGGCGACTGACCGTGAGCACCCTGGGTAACCAGTCCGAGCGCGCCTCGTTCATCTCCGCGAGCGTGCTGACCTCCACCGCGACCATCCTCGGCGATGGTGGGTCCGGGGAGTGGGACGCTGGGGACGACCGCGACGCTGGGGACGACCGCGACGCTGGGGATGACCGCGACGCTGGGGACGCTGACTCTGGCCACGATCGGGGCGCCAGCAGTGATGGCGCCGCGCCCACTCCGTCAGCCTCGGCTCCTGCGATTCCGAGCGGAGACAAGGGTGACTGAGCCCACCGCTTCGCAAGAAGCGGTGGTGACGGGGGAGCAGCCGAGGCTCGTCGACCTCTTGGGGGTGGCGCTAGTGAGCGGCGCCGCGATCTCGGCGCAGATCGCCTTGACTCGCGTGTTGAGCATCACGCTCTGGCATCACTTCGCTTACCTGGTGGTTGGGCTCGCGCTGCTGGGTTTCGGCACGGCGGGCGCCTGGCTGTCGGTGCGTCAGGTGCGCTTCGAGGCCGCGGCGCTGCGGCTGTTGCTCGCGCGGCGAGCGCGCTGGGGCGCAGTGGCGAGCGTCACGGCGGTGCTCCTGGCGTTGTTGATTCGGGTCAACCCGCTGGAGCTGTTTCGGAGCAGCAGCACGCTCTTCGCGCTGGGATTGGTGATCGCGCTGTGCACCGTGCCGTTTCTCGCCGTCGGGATCGTGCTCGGTACCGCCCTCGGGGCGTGGTCGGAGAGCGCCGGACGCGTCTACGCCGCCGACCTGATTGGTGGCGGTGCGTTCGGTGGCTTCGCTGTGGTGCTGATCCCCAGCTTGGGCGCGCTCGGGCTCTTGCTGTTCGCTGGTTGTGCGGTCGGTGTGGCGGGGCTGTTGTTCGCGATGGGGAGCGAGGCGCTGCGCCGAACGACGCTGGTCTGCGTGGGGTTGGTCGCCGTGTGCTTCGGCTTGGGGCGCGATGAAGACTCCTGGATCACGCCGGCGGCGACCAAGGAGATCTCACTCTATCACCGGCCTGACGTAGGGGTGCGTAGCATCGAGCACCGCGAATGGACGCCCCACGGTCGCATCGACGTTTCTTATCCCTTCGATGGGCCGCCCCTGGTCGCGGGCGAGGTAAATACCCATACTCGCCTGTACCGAGTCCGCGCGGTAACGCAGGATGGCTCGGCTCCCACCACCATCCACGAGATCAAGCGGGACCCGTCTGAGCTCGAGTTTCTGCCTCATTCCTCCACGGCTGCGGTCTGGGTGCTGCGTGGCGCCAAGTTTGGGCCAACCAGCGAGCGCGCGCCTGGTGGCCCCAGGGTGCTGGTGATCGGCGTTGGCGGCGGCGTCGATGTGATGCTCGCGTTGGCGCACGGCGCCAGTCACGTCACCGGGGCGGAGATCAACCCGGCGATCCTCCGTCTACTGAAGTCCCGCTACTTGGACTTCACGGGGCACCTGGCAGAGCGCCCAGACGTGAAACTGGTGCAGTCCGAGGGGCGGACCTTCGTGCGCGCCAGCCCCGAGCGCTTCGATGTCATCCAGCTGGCGGGGGTAGATACGTTCACCGCGCTGTCCAGTGGTGCGTACAGCTTGGCCGAGGCGTATGTGTACACGGCGCAGGCGTTCGACGACTACCTCTCTCACCTCACGGAAACGGGTTGTCTGTCGGTTTCGCGTCTGATCCTCGCGCCACCGCGGGAGACGCTGCGCCTCACGGTGACTGCCAACGAAGCGTTGGCTCGGCAAGGTGCGAAGGAGCCGTGGCGACACTTGGCGGTCCTGCGCACGAAGCAGTGGGCCACGCTGCTCGCGTGCAAGCAGCCGATCTCCAAGCCGCAACGCGATCGCCTGGTCGACTTTGCGAAGCGGGAGCATTTCGCCTTGGCGTTCGACCCTGGTGCACCGAGCGGTCCATTCGCGCATGCGGTGGTCCCGG
>JAUILJ010000383.1 GCA_030433055.1 Polyangia bacterium | reverse complement strand
AGGCAAAGACGGGAAGGACCTCGCCAACGGGTCGGGCGGTGGTGAGCGGTTGCAGTACACCCTGTGTCCCAACGGTGGGTTGACCGCTGGAGGCCGGGGTGGAGCAGGGGCCGGTTCTGGCAATCCGGAGGCGGGCGCAGCTGGAGAACCGGTTTCCCTCGGTGGCGCTGGTGGAACGGCGCTTGGACTGTGCGCCGGCCCGGGTACGGGAGGTGCGGGACAGCCCGGCACGGAAGCAGCCCCCGGCGCGGGCGCTGCGACCACGGGCTCCCTCGTCAGTGACGTGTGGACTCCGGCTGACGGCTCCAACGGCTCTCCGGGCCTGCCCGGCGGCGGCGGAGGCGGCGGGCGGGGCGGCACCGCGGGCGGCGGCGGAGGCGGAGGAGCCGGCGGCTGCGGTGGAGCCGGTGGCACCGCTGGCAAGGGTGGCGGCGCCAGCATCGCCCTCTTGAGCATCGACTCGCCCATCAGCCTGACCGGCGTCGAGCTGGTATCCGGTTCCGCGGGGAATGGCGGAAGCGGCGCGGCGGGTGAGGCGGGGATGAGTGTGGGCGGAGCCGGCGGTGGGCAACCCGCTGATGCTTGCCCTGGAGGAAACGGTGGGAAGGGCGGCAAAGGTGGTGCCGGTGGCGGCGGTGCCGGCGGCATCGCCGTTGGCCTGGCTTTCAGTGGCACCCAGCCGACGCTCAGCGGTGAGTCGTTCACTGCCGGGACGGCGGGGACGGCAGGGCCCGGGGGCTCCACCGGAAACGCCGGTGTCGATGGCGTGGCGCAAGACACCTTGAGCCTGGACTGAACACACGCTCGAAGTGATCCCAGGTGGGGGTGAGTGCGTCTCAGCCCCTAACCCTTCGAACGAGGGAGCCAAGACAGAACTCCTGAATGCTCTCATGTTGCGTCGAGCGTCACCCCACTCGCTACCGCAAGGCAGCGACATTTTGTTTCCACGCGACAATGCCTCAAACGAGCACGGCCAGTCTCCAGCTGCTGCGACTGCAGAGACCGCTACGAGGACCCCGCCTCGCGCCTGCGCGCACGCCTCGCGGCACCGCTCGAAGCGCGCCCTGGGTGGGAGTTCCTGACGGCATCGAGTGTCAAGCGCGGCAGCGCGACCGTTGATGTCCCGCGCTGGCTACATGTGGCACGTAGCCCCACCTATTTTTGGCTCCGCTTCCACGCGAACCAACACGGGACCGAGCAACGGGCTCCGATCGTTTCGTGAGCGTGCTGCCCACATCGCCAGGGCGGGGCGCTGTGGAAAAACACCGCAGGAAACGCAGCCAAACGCCTGGCTAACGGAAGGGCTCCGAAACGGGTCGCTGGTGGTTGGCTCATGCATCGGGGTGGATCGGGAGCCATGCGGCCGCGCGCGAGCGACGATCCATCTCGGACGATCGGTCGCATGGGTTCTTGCAATGAAACCGACGGAACGGTATCCCGAGGGGTTGTGACCAAGCCCGAAACCGCCCAAAGCTCGGATCCCACGAGCAACTCCAAACTCTCCGATACATCGCCCGTCGATTCAGCGGCAGATACGACGCGCGGCACCCCCAGTACGGAGCGCTCTCACCGTCGGCGCCGCATCGGACCACGCCGGGAGGCCGCAAAGGCTGACACGCGCGCCGCGCTGATCGACGCAGCCATGGCGTCCTTCGCGGAGGAGGGCCTGGACAACCCCAGCTTGGATGCGATCTGCGAGCGCGCCGGCTACACCCGCGGCGCGTTCTACGTACACTTCCAGGACCGCGAGGATTTGATCCGCGCGGTAAGCGAACGCTACCTCGGCGCGCTGGTACAGAGCGTCACGGAGTACGACGAGTCGCCTGAAGCGGCGCTCAACCTGATCGATCGGCTGATGGGCACGACTGAGACGCCGAGTCAGGTTCCAGCGCACCAGTTCCTGCATGCCTGTGGTCGCTCCGACACGCTGCGGGAGCTGTACCTGAACACTCTTCGGGTGGTGTCAGACCATGTGTGCGACGCCACGCAGCTGTCACAGGCTCGGGCCGCTGTGCGCGGGGATGTCGACCCCAAGCAGCTCACGTGGCTCCTGATCGCCCTGGCCACCGGACTGCAAGCGCTCCACGAAACCGGTGCCCCGGTCGACGCGAAGGGCTCTGCACAGTTGCTGGCTCAGTTGCTCCGCCGCTGACGGTCGCGTCGCTCGGCCAGCGACCGTTTGGCGCGCCCCCGGGGATCCGAGCGGCAGCGGGACGGTTCGATACAGGCGGCTCGATACAGGCGGCTCGATACAGGCGGCTCGATACAGGCGGCTCGATACAGGCGGCTCGATACAGGCGGCTCGATACAGGCGGCTCGATAAACGAGGGTGACAAACAACCTACCCTCTCAGCGATGCTGGCTGGCAGCACCGCCCCAACCCTGTCAGGATACGAGCGCGTGACTGAACCCGTTGAAGGCGAGATCCTTGCAGGAAAATACCGCATCGAGCGCGTGCTCGGCCGCGGCGGCATGGGTGTCGTGGTGCAGGCACATCACACCGTGCTGGGGGAACGAGTCGCGATCAAGTTCCTGCTAGCGGACCAGGTCACCTCCAACGACTCCCTCGTCCGCTTCCTCAGGGAAGCAAAAGCCGCGGCGCGCATCAAGAGCCAGCACATCGCGCGGGTGTCCGACGTCGGGACGCTGGACGACGGCGCTCCTTACATGGTGATGGAGTACCTGGAGGGGCGCGATCTCAGCCAGGTACTGGAAGTCGAGCGGGTGATCCGCACCGAGGACGCGGTCGACTTCTTGATCCAGGCGTGTGACGCCATCGCGGAGGCCCACGCCGCGGGCATCATTCATCGCGACATCAAACCGGCGAACCTGTTCCTGACGCGGCACCACGACGGCTCGCCGCTGATCAAGGTGCTGGACTTCGGGATCTCCAAATTCAGCGCCGCCGACGAGCCCGACGGTATCACGCGCACCGCTGCGATCATGGGTAGCGCGCTGTACATGTCGCCGGAGCAGCTCCAGCGCACCAAGCACGTCGACCTCCGCACGGATATCTACGCGCTGGGTATCACGCTTTACGAGTTGCTCTCCTGCCGTCAGCCGTTCGAGGCGGAGACGCTGCCTGAGCTCGCGGTCGCCATCGTGATGGGGGAACCAACGCCCCTCGGCCAGCTGCGCCCGGATTTGGACCCTGGATTGATCGCTGTGATCGAGAAGGCGTTCGCCCGCGACCTGAACCAGCGTTTTCAGAACGTCGGTGACTTCGTGCTGGCCCTGCAGCCTTACGCACCGGCGCGTAGCAGCGCGCTGATCGAGCGCATTGCGCGTACGGCGGGTGGCGCAGTCAGCTCGGATCAGCTCTACCGGAGTTCATACGGCTCCTTGTCGGGCGCCACCCAGGCTCCGGTAGGTGGCTCCACCGATTTGTCCTCGGTCCAGAACACCCAGACCAGCTCGGGTAGCTCGAAGTGGCCGTTCGCTCTGGCCGCGCTTGGCGTGCTGGCCCTTGGGGGCGCGGCGGCTGGAGTGTTCTTCATCCAGAAGAGCGCTGCCTCCGCCACCGAGAGCCCGAGCGCCGCAGCGCTGACTGCCACCAGTTCCCCCGAGGAAACAACATCCGCTCCGCCTGCGGAACCCGCGTCAGCTGCGCCGGCCGAAGTCGCCAGCGCAGCGCCCAGCGCCCAGGCTGAGCCCGAGCCCGAAGACAAGCCTGAGCAGAAGCCCGCAGCGACCGTTACGCGCGCCAGCAAGCGAGGCGGGGAGCCGCCGAAGGTTCACGTGACGGAACAAAAGAAGCCGCCGGCAGCGCCGACAGCGACGCCCTCACCCGCGCCTCCGCCGACGTCCAAGCCCCCAGTCAAGCCCCCGGTCACCCCGGATCCCACGGACTATCGCTAGCCCGGAGCGTCAGATCAGTCGGGTGGTGGCCAGGGCTCGTTATCGCCGCTGTTCAAAGCCAAACGCGGCGCGATGAGCATTCTGCCAATGGGTCATCACTCGGGCTGAAGTCCGGCGCCCCGAGCGTTACACCCGGTGCATGACTTCTGGGACGTCTTGGCTGGGCCTGCTGCGAGAACGCCCTGCGTTTCGCCGGCTGTGGCTGTCGGACGTCGTTTCACTGCTAGGTGACTGGCTCACATACGTCGCGGTGAGCGTGCTGGCGCTGGAGCGCGGCGAGGGCCTCGTCGCGGTCTCCCTCGTGTTGGTGGCCCATGCGCTCCCCAGCACGCTCCTGGCTCCCTTCGCAGGCTGGTTCATCGACCGCCTCGATCGGCGCCGCGTGCTCGTGGTGACCAACGTGGTGCGCGGCGGACTGGCGCTGGGCATGGCGTGGGCCGCCGCAGCCGGGAGCCTCGGGTGGGTCCAGGGTCTGCTGCTGCTGCGCATCGCCCTCGCCGCGTTCAGCGAACCGGCGGTCACGGCGTCCTTGCCCAAGGTGCTGAGCGAACCCGACGGGGAGCGCACGGCGGAGGCCTCCGAAGCGCCCGGCGGCGTGCACCGGCCGCGCTCGGCGCGTCTCCTCGCGGATCTAGGGGCTGCCAACCGCCTGATCGGCGCAACCTGGAGCGTGCTCTTCGCCCTCGGCGTCGCGGTGGGTGGGGTCGCCGCGGCCTTCCTGGGCCCAACCTGGGCGATCTTGCTCGACGCCGCGACCTTCTTCGTCGCCGCCTGGATCTCTTCAGGTCTCCCCAGCCTGGCGCCCGAAGACCACGGGGAGCCTCGCGGGTCGCTCGTGCGTGAGCTGTCCGCTGCCTTCTCTCACGTGAAGGGGGATCGCAGGATCCTCGAGGCCGCGCTCGCCAAGACGCCCGCCGCCATCGTCAATGGGGGAGGCTGGGTGCTGCTCAACCAGCGCGCGGAGAGCCTCGGCGCAGCCAGCTGGTTTGGAGCGACGGCGTTGCTGCTGGGCGCGCTGCAGTGCGTGCGAGCGTTTGGCACTGGAGTCGGCCCGCTGCTCTGGGCTCGCTGGTCTCCCGACGACCGCTCCGAGTGGTGGTGGAACGCCACGACATGGAGCGCGTTCATCGGCGTGGCGGCCCTGGCGCTCGCTCCCGATGGCACCTGGCTCGCCGTCGCGGTGTTCGTGTGGGGGCTCGGCGTGGGAGCCAACTGGGTGGCTGCCACGACCCGGCTCCAGCGCCTGGCGCCGGATCACTTGCTCGGCCGGCTGGCGGCGCTCGATCTGTTCGGTCACACGCTGGGCCAGTGCGCGGGCGCGCTGTTCGGCGCGATCGTCGCTCAGTATCTCGCGCGCCCCAGCGCCTCAGCCTGGACTGGTGTCGCCCTTGGAATTTCCGCGTGGCTACTATTGAAGCTCGTCGGGCAGCTCACCAGCGCACGAACCTCACCAGAACGTGCCGCTCAAACCGTTCGCTGATAGGCCGACGCTGCGCAAGCCAGTGGGCGCCGTGTATCCCACCCGCGGCGCCCGATCGGCGCGCGCGTCTTCTCCTGGGCGCTTGACCTCGACCTCGGCGTCGTGGCTCCACAAGTACCAGTAGAGCGACGCTCCAGCCATGGAGAGATAGAACAAGCTGAACCCGATGTTGCCGCCGGCGCTGCCGAACAGCGGGCAGTCTCTCAGCCCAGAGCAGTCTCGCCCGCTGATGGTCTGCTCCAGGCCAAAGCCCAGGAACACCCCACCCAGCGCTGCGGAAGGCAGGCCGACGAAGTAGAACGTCATGTTTGCCCAGAAGGTGTTGCCACGCTCTGGCCGGTAGGTCGCCTCTAGTTCGCTTCCGGGAGGATATGCAAACGACGGAGGCATGGGCACCGTCGCGACATCGACACCGCCCGAGCGCTCCCGCTGCAAGTAGTAGCCACTGCTCTGGCCTACCCAGCGCTGACACGGTAACTCGCACAGCTGCGTGCCTCCCGCATCGCGGAGGGTCCAGCGCTGGCCTGCTTCAGGCGCCGCGAACCCGACCTGCACGCCGCCAGCCTGCTTGGCGACTTGCTCCTGCAGCGCCCCGGAGTCGACACCTCCGCCAGCGCCGCTCCGCTTCAGCGGCTCGAGGAAGAGCTGGATCGGCGCTCCGCACTGGGGATCCGGATTTTCAGGCGTGGCGGCGGAGCAGGCGTCTTGGACGCCGCTCTCACGCATCACCGACTCGGTTCTCTGCGTCGAGGCTCCGGCTCCCACTCCAAGCGCCCCGGCGCCCCCCTGCGCTCGAGCCGCGCCGCCCGAGAGCAGCTTGAAGGCGCCGACACTGATCGCGCTCACGACGTGGGTCGCGTCGGCACACGCGTCGCTCTTCGCCGACTCAGCCTGAAGCCCCTCGAGCTGCATCTGCCCCGCGACGGTCGTACGCACGGCGAGCCTCCCGCTGCGCTCGAGCTCTCCTTCCAGGCTCAGCGCGCCCAGCGGCAACTTGGCGTAGAGGTCGTCTGCATTCGTGATCTCGATGGTATCGGTCGCCAGCGTCGTGCGACGCCAGGCGTAGCGCCCGGGCAAGCGGCACCCGTCAATGATACGCATCTCACAACCGGAGAACTGCACCGCGACCGTCCGCGCACTCATCATGCTCTCGAGGTGCGCCTTCTCCGAAGCGGGCCACTCGGTGACCAGCGGGTTACTCGCACTGGCTGCGATCTTACAGCGCCCGAGCGGAGTCGGATCCGTCGGCGCCAGATTTCCACCAGGATTTTGGGGGTGAGACGAGTCGTTGAACAACCCGCCACAGCCCGCGGACCCCATGGCTACCAGCAGCACCGAAGCGGTGCCGCGTTTCCACGGAAGATATTGCTGCCAACCCAAGAACGAAGCCCCCACGCTCCGCCTAGGCTAGCACGGGCCCTCGGGAGTTTGACGAGGCGCATGACGGAGCCACGCGCCATTTAAGCTCGGCTCGCTAGTCGATATCCACTGTCTTGGGTCGCCCGGCGGCTACCACACCCAATCCAAGCAGCACCAGCAGCAGCAAAACCACGCCAGGCCATGAGCCGTCGTGGGCGCCGAAGACCGCCAGCACGTCACTCCTACCTGTGACCACAATGGGCACCGCCATCCCGATACCGACCAGCGCCTCCCCGGTTATCAGCCCTGCGCCGAACAACAGGCCGTGGCGCGCCGCTGTCTCTGCTTGAAGCTCGAGGTTGGGGCGATCCGCTTCCGCTGCCTTGGCCACCCGCTGCTTGTGAGCCCGCTCGGCGAAGTGGGCTACGAGCCCCCCCGCCAGAATCGGCACCGACAGCTCGAACGGCAGATAGATCCCCACGGCAACCGCCAGCACCGGCGTCCTGAAGTTGCTGCCCTTGGCCTCGAGCACGAGATCCAGGATGATCACCGCGACACCCAGCCCCGCACCGATGGCAACCATGCCCCAGGGTAGCCCGCCGTGGAACACACCCTTGGCCACACTGGCCATCAGGTTCGCCTGGGGAGCGCCGAGCGGTTTTGGATGGGCCTCCGACGGTACGCCGATGCCGTATGCCGTGAGCAACAGGTTCAGCACCGGGGCGACGACCACCGCGGCAGCCAAAACACCCAGGATCTGGAGGTACTGCTGTTTCCTCGGGGTTGCACCG
>JAUILJ010000382.1 GCA_030433055.1 Polyangia bacterium | reverse complement strand
TGACGGGCAACTATTTCCACGATCTGTTCAGTGGCACCGAAGCGTTTACGGAGAAGCCAAGGACCGAACGCTTCAACGAGTACCGCAACGTGTCGCGGATCGTGATCATCGACCCTGCGGCGCCTCTGCTGCACTACGGAAACGAAGCGAGCGACGTCTGGCAGTACGCGCTCATCGGCTCGGGCGGGGCGACTCCAGCGCAGATCGAGCTATTCGACAACGTCGTTCACGAGGCCAGCTACTTCGTGTATCAGACCGCTGGCGAGGCGACAGGAGAGATTCTACTGCGCAACAACAGCGTGGACAGCCATTGCCTGGTGGGAGCCGATGGGGACGGTCTTACCCTCCCGGTGCGCTTCGAGGCGAACGCCTTCGCGCTGACCGATCGCTGGTCCTGTCACGAGCCAGTACCTAGCACCGCGAATCTTACGTTTGCTGCCGCGGGGAACTACTGGGGCGCCGTCGGTGCGCCCGCCGAGGACACCACCCCCGCGCTGGGCGACGCCGCGCTGGGGCAGGACCTGACGCCAGGCGCCGGGAGCGTGCTCTGCGGCGCCGCCGCGAAGCCAGGATCACCTTACGATGTGGACTTCCTACGAACCCAGCGCCGCTCACCGACTGCGATTGGCGCCTTCGAGTGCCAGGAGTAACAGCCCGGCTCCTCCGCCGAGCGCGAGCTCCCGTCGGCGCCCAGCGCGTCACTAAGCGGCAGTCCGACAGCGATTTCCCGCACCCAGGGCGGTAACAAATGGCCATCACGCAGCGGCGGCGTGCCGAGCGACGCCAGATGTGCTTTGCCATGGGGATTGGCAATGGCACTGAATCGCATTCGCGCCCTGTTCCTCGGCTCCATGGCAACCACAGCGCTGGGTTGCAACGCGCTCCTCGGGGACGCCGCCGACGCTGGGCCGCGGGACACGAATAGCAGCGGCGGAGCAGCGGGAGTCGCAGGGGCGGGCATCGGCGGCGCTGGAGTCAGCGGCGCTGGAGTTGGCGGCGCTGGAGTCGGCGGCAGTGGAGCGGGTATCGGTGGCAGCAGCGCTGGAGTCGGCGGCAGTTCCGGCGCGGAGGCGGGAGGCAGCGGTGGGATGGGGCCGACGGGACCGACTCCCAAGCTCTTCTACACCGATCTCAGCCAGGCACCCGTTGGCGGCGGTCCAGATGGCGGAGGCGCTCTCATCACCATCTACGGCCGTGACCTCGGCGCCGCGCCGGGAGAGGTGTTCTTTGCTGGTCACGCCCTGAACGTCATCAGCTGGGGAGGACCCGCCCACCGTGGCCTGAGCAGCGTCGTGGCCCAGCTGCCCGCCGGCCTGAGCCCAGAGCTGGGCGAGCTCTCACTCAGGTCCGCGGGGCAACGCGTGGGGAACCCGCTCAGCCTGACCACGAGCAGCGGTAAGATCTGGTACGCGAGCCCGAACGGAAGCGGTGATGGTCAGAGCAAGCAGAGCCCCGCGACCCTCCCTGCGCTGCGAGGCAAGGTCTCTGGTGGTGACGTCGTGTACGTGCTCGGCGGCACCTACGACCTGGGCGACGCCGACTGCTTCTCCAGCGAGGCCTGCGCCTGGAACCTGCAGCAGAGCTGGCTCGCCTCCCCCGCGACATCGAGCAAGCCGCTGCAGATCGTTGGTTTCCCCGGGGCAACAGCCCGCTTCGAGAGTGCCGGCTTCGGCATCGTGACCGAACAATCCCACGTGCGCTTCGCCAACCTGGAAGTCTTCAGCCAGGAGTTCGCAGCGTTCGGCCTCAACGCAGATTTCGACGCCGTCGTGGCCTGTGATCTGAGCGCTGGCACCCAGGCCTCCACGGTCGCGGTGTTCTTCGGCTCCAATGACGACGGTCGCGTCGACGGGATGGAAATCATCGGCAATCGCATCAGTAACTTCGAGTCAGGTACTCGGAGCTACTTCCCGGGCTCGCGGACGGAGGCGTTCAACGAGTATGTGTCAGTCGTCAACGTGAGCAACGTGGAGCCGGCCTTCGGCGAGACCGTGGCCATCTATGGCAACCACGCCGTCGGCGGCGACATCTTCCTGAACGTCATCGGCTGCAACGGCAACTGCGATCCCCAGGCAGTCGCCAAGGTGGACGTCTATGACAACGTGGCGGAGTCCGTTGACTTCTTCCTGTTCCAGGATCGACCAGAGCAGTCCACGCCTGTACTCCGACTGCTCCACAACACTGCAATCACCAAGTGCGCCATCGCCGCCGACGCCACGATGAGCGCGGTCGACGCTGAGGTCTCGTCCAACGTGTTTCGGTCGACCGCAGCCAGCACCTGCGCATACGAGGGCACGCCACTGGCGCTCGGGTTCAGCGGCGGCGGCAATCACTGGGGCGACGCCACGGCTCCCACGGCGGACGGCACTGCTCTCAGCGGAAGCCTGGCGCTCGACGCGGACCTGAGGCCCGCCGCAGGCAGTGTGGTGTGCGACAAGACACAGCCACCCGCGCTGCCCTGGACGGCCGACTTTGCCGGTGTGCCTCGCGGAAACCCAACGGCGCTTGGTGCCCTGGAGTGCCCGGCGCCCTAGCAAGCTAGTCGTCGATCCGTGCCGTTCGCGCGCCACCCAGATCGGCGCTCGCAGCGGGAAAAGCCTAGGAACGCGAGCTGAAGTCGACCGTGATCGTGCGCCGGTTGCCCGATACGGGACCCTCCAGCACCTCGACCTCTGGGTTGTCCTTGCGACTCCACCAGAGCCTGGCGGTCTCGTGATCCCAGGGCTGGACACCGTCGAGCCGCTCCAGCCTGCGCAAGACCTCCAGCGCAGACGCCGGCCGATTCGCGGGGTCCTTCTCCAGGAGTTGCAGCACCAGCGCCTCGAGTTCTGGCGGCAGATCACGCCCGAGGCGGCGCGAAGGCGGCTCGGGCTGCTGGTTCAGGTGGCCCATGCACACCTCGACTGCCGTGGCGGCCTGGAACGGCGGCGTTGCCGTGAGGAGATAGTAGGCGACGCCGCCAACGGCATACAGGTCTGCGCTCTCGCTCACGGTCTCGTCGCGGATCTGCTCCGGCGACATGTAAGCGGGCGTGCCAATCGGCACGTTTCGCCCTGTCAGCGTCTCCTGCATGCTCAGATCACGGACGAGGCCGAAATCGAGCACCGTGACGAAGTCAGGGACACCACCCTTGGACTGCACCATGATGTTGGCGGGCTTGATGTCGCGATGTACCAGCCCCTCGGTGTGAGCCTCCGCCAACGAACCCACGATCTGCTCTAGCAGGTGCACGACCCGTCCGGGTGCTTGCGGCCCCTCACTCTTGACCAGCTCCGACAGGCTGATCCCCGTCACGAATTCCATGGCGTAGTAGAGCGCGCCCTCGGGGGTACGACCGTAGTCGTAGATCTGCACGGTGTTGGGGTGGCGCAAGCGAGAGGTGACGCGCGCCTCCCGCTCGAAGCGCGTGCGCAGGTTCTCGCTGGGGCGCGTCAACAGCTTGATCGCCGTCGCCCGCCGCAAGGTCGAGTGGCGCGCCTTGTAGACCACCCCCATGCCCCCGCGGCCAATCTCCTCGAGCACCTCGTACTGCCCGAGCTGCTCTGCTGCGCGAGACGCGGCCTTGACCACTCGTCGAGTGCGCATGACCGCGAGCCCCAGCGCGAGGAAGATCGTCAGGCCAACTCCGCTCAGTGCCACGTGGAAACGGTAGCGCGGGGAGAGGCGCTGAAACCCGATGCCAGGCGCGAACGAGGCCGTCAGCTTGCGGTCGCCGATGTGCACCGGGAAGCTCGCGCCCTCTGGCGTCGCTTCGATCCCGACTTCTGCGCCAAGGGAGCTCTCGTACAGCAACGCAGCCTCCTCGCTGGAGGCGCCCGGATCGGTCAACGCGACATCCATGGTGGCGGCGTCAAGCCCTTCGAGGCCGCTCGGCACGAGCTCCGAGGGCCGCAGCACTCCGGCGACCACCCCCATGAACGCCGCGCGCCGCTGTTGCTCGCTACCGATTGGCTGCCCGGGCCTGTACACCGGTATGTACACCGCCAACGCCGGAGCCGGCTGTTGCTCCTCGATCAGCTCGAAACGCTCCGACACCACGGCCTTGCCGCCGTCTCGAGCTCGCTCCACGTAGCTGCGGCGTGAGGTCTCGCTGAACAGATCAAACCCGAGGATCTCGGCGTTCGGCGGCTCGACGTACAAGATCGGAACGTACGTCGCGCGGTTGTCGGCGTGCACCAGCAGGCCCGCGCCCTTTGCCTCGCGGATCTCGTAGTTCTTGGCGACTCCAGCCTTGGCTGCGGCCTCGAAGGTCTTGCGCTCGCCTTCATTCACCCGCGGCGCCCACTGCACCGCGGCGTGCTTCGACCCCGCCTGGCGCACGAAGCGCGCGAAGTCCCCCGCGGTCAGCTCGGGCTTGACGGCGATCAGCGCTGGCACCGCCTGCAGCAGCTCGAACGACCGGTCCAAGCGCTTCTGCAACACCGCAGCGAACAGCCGTGAGTGGTGACGAAACGCCGCGACCTCTCGCTGCTCGTCCAGCACACGCGCGTACCAGTACGCACCAGCGGTCGCGATCAGGCCGACGATCACCACGAGGGTGGCCCGGTCCAGCCCCAGGCGCCGCGCGCGCCGCCCCAAGCTGCTGGGCTCGGGACCCATCGGCGGCTTAGTCGGCGCGACCATCGCCGGTTGAGTAGTGCAAGCCCCGGGCGAGGTCGAGGGCTAGCGAGCGACGCTCTGGCGCGGTGGGCGCAACCGCGGCCGGATCCGCACTGGATCGTCCGTGTTACGCTCGTGTGATGGTTCTGCAACGGGGAGGGCTGGTTGGCCTGGGTCTGCTGATACTGACCGCCTGTAGCGGAGGCTCAGACGGCTCAACGGGCAGCGGCGGAGCCGGATCGGGGGGTGAGGCGGGGGCGTCGGTCGCGGGCAGCGCAGGCACGGCGGCCGGCGGCTCGGGCGGCAGTGCAGGCACGGCCAGCGGCGGCGCGGCAGGTGCCGGCCCCCGGCGCTGCAACGGCCACGCAGCCCTCTGCGACCGACCCTTCGACCAGGTCGCGTTCGCCACCACCCACAACTCGATGTCCAACTCCGATGAGGGTTGGAGCCTACCGAACCAGCAACACGGCCTCGAACAACAGCTCGCAGACGGCATCCGGGCCATGCTGCTCGATACTCACGACGACAACGGGACCCCCGCCCTGTGTCACGCGTACTGTGCCCTGGGGAAACGCGACCTCGCCGACGCGCTCGGCGCCATCGCTGAGTTTCTCACTCAGCACCCCAACGAGGTGATGGCGTTCCTGATCGAGGACAATGTCAGCGCGAGCGACACGGCGAAGGTGTTCGAAGCCACCGGGCTCGACGCCTTCGTCTACGCGCACCCCGGCGGCGCGCCGTGGCCCACGCTGGGAGAAATGATCGACAGCGGTGAGCGCTTGGTCGTGACCGCTCAATCGGGCGGCCCGCCGCCAGCCTGGTACCTGCATCTGTGGGACGAAGCCTGGGACACGCCTTACTCGTTCAAGAGCGTTGACGAGTTCAGCTGCGAACAGAACCGGGGCTCGACCAGCAACGCCCTGTTTCTACTCAACCACTGGGTCGAGGATCCGGTACCGAACGAGGGCCTGAGCGCCCAGGCCAATCAATACGACGTGCTGCTGGGGCGCGCGCGACAGTGCCAGACCGAGAGCGGCAAGTTCCCCAACTTCATTGCGGTAAACCACTACGCCACGGGCGACTTGTTCCGAGTGGTGGACGCTCTGAATGACGTCGGTTCAAACTGAACCGTGGCGCTCTTCGTCTTCTCCCAGGTTCCACTCGAACCCACCGGGCTCCTGCGCGCGGCGAGCCTGGTAGGCCGCAGCCTCCCCGAGGCCCTGGATATCGACGTCGCCGGGTTCGAGGAGCGCCCGGCGCTGGGCGGATCACTGGGCGAAACCGCGCTCATTTCCTCGCGGTTATCGATTGACGTCCGCTACGCCGACTCGACGGCGCGCTACACCTTGTCGCAGCAAGCCAACGCCGATCCAGCCATAGCCCTGGCGCGCGCTGCCGAGCAGCGGGGGAAAGCCTTTGGCATGGCTCAGCTGGCGGAGCGCTGCCCCTGGGTGTGGCAGGTAGGCTGCGACGGCGAGCTGGAGACGCGGCTGACCTGGCTTTTGTGTGCGGCCCTCGCGGCCTGGGGTCTGGGCCCCGTGCTGCCCCCAGACCAGAGCACGCTGTTTGGCGTGCGGGGAGCGAGGCTGCGCGCGGGGGTGTAGCAGGTGTTCAGGTCCTGCTAGGCAATCGACGCTGGACTGAGCCACTGCTACGCCTGGGCCCATGGCTCAGCCCTCCGTGCTCTCCCAACGTGTGCGCAGGATCTTCAACCTGCTCGTGTTGGCGCTCCTGTGCCTGCTCACCGGCTCCGCCGTCGCCAACCCGCAACCTGGGTTGCCCAAGTTGCCTCCGGGCATCGATCGATCCACGCCCCAGCGCACCATCGACTTCTTCCTCACCGCGACCCGGGAAGGCAATTTCGAGAACGCGGCCTACGCTCTGGATCTGCGAGGGATCCCCGCGGCCCAGGAGGCCAAGCGCGGCGCCGAGCTCGCTCGGGAGCTGCGCTATGTGCTGGATCGCGGGCTCTGGATTGACCTCGCCGACGTCAGCGACGACGAACAGGGCCGCCCCGACGATGGCGCGCTGACCGAGACCCTCGGCACCATCCCGCTGAACAGCTCCCACGTCAGCATCCGCTTGCAGCGCGTGCCCGTGGCCGGCGGCGGAGCGGTGTGGGTGTTTTCTCGCGGAACCGTGGCAGCGATCCCCGATCTGTACGCGCAACACGGCCCGGGTGAGGTCGGCCGCTACCTGCCACGCTGGGCTCACCGCATCAGCTTCCTGCACCTGGCGATCTGGCAGTGGTTCGCGTTGCTGGTCGCGATCATCGTGAGCGCACTGGTGGCGATGCTGGCGACTCGCTACATCCTCAAGGTCGCGAGGAAGCTCGCAGCGCGCACCGCGAACAAGCTGGACGACGCGCTGGTCGGGCGCTTACGTGGCCCGCTAAGGCTGCTGCTCAGCACCTGGCTCCTGTCAGTGCTGATGGAGTTCACGAAGCCGTCCCTGCCAGCGGAGGGCACCATCGGCAAGCTCGTGGGCACGCTGCTCATCGCCGGCTTCGTGTGGCTCACGATGCGCGTCGTCCACGTGGTCTCGGACTCCGTGCTGGCCGCGATGACGATCTCCGACGAGGCCGATCAGGAGCTGGTTCGCCACGGTCAGTACATGCGCGTCAAGGTCGCGCGGCAGGCGATCAACGGCGTCGTCTTCTTCATCGGCCTCTCTCTCGCGCTCACCCAGTTCGAGGTCGTCAAGAAGGTCGGTGTGTCCTTGCTGGCGTCTGCTGGCGTGCTGACCGTGGTCATCGGTTTTGCTGCACAGAAATCAGTGGCGAACCTGCTGGCGGGTATCCAGATCACGGTGGCGCAGCCGATCCGCATCGGTGATCGCGTTCACATCTCGGGCGACGTCGGCTGGGTCGAGGAGATCACCCTGAGCGGCGTCGACCACGT
>JAUILJ010000381.1 GCA_030433055.1 Polyangia bacterium | reverse complement strand
CGTACCCTTCAGATTTTCTGCGTAGAAAGTCCAAAGGAGACCGCTGTTGGGCTTGAAGAACTCCGTGAAGTCCGCGAGCGAGGCGTCGCGCTGAGTCTTCTTGAAGGGGTATCGGTTCGCCAGAGTGTCCCTCCAGACGCTCCAGACGTTCGTCTCCCACAGTCCGGTTGCCGCACCGCCAGCGTCGTTGACGACTCCAGCCCAGGCGAACGTGATCGGCCGCATGAGTAGGGGTGAGAGCATCGGGCGGGTGAAACCGCTCTGCGACATCAAGAGGCCGCTGGTGCCTCGGAAGGCCCCCTCGAACTCGCTCACGACCGCGGTCGGATCGGGCGCAGCGTCCGCATCACGCAGATCCGTGAGCACACCCGCGAGCTTGGAGATCGTCCCCTGATACTCCGCCAGCCCCGTCGACTGCGCGTCCTTCTCGGGGTCATTCGATTCCTTGGGAACGGCGAACTCTGTGAGTGGCTTGAAGGCGAGCTCGACTGGCGACATCGGCCGCACCTTCTTCTCGGTGTCTGCCGAGTCGGTTCCGAGCTGCAGCTTGCGCTGGAGCTGACGTTTCGCGTGCTGGAAAGCACTCTCGGCGAGCCCGGCCAACTCCCCTTCGGAGATATCCAGCGTCACGTTCTCGTGCAGCGTGTCGATCAGCCGCTTGTAGGGCCACTCGGGTTCGCTGAGCGCCGTGAGTTCGGCCAGGGACGTCTCGGCGTTTTCGGGTTCATGCACCTCGACATCGAGAATGAAGTCGCGCCACGCGATCTTGTAGCGCTCGAAGTACAGATTCTTCAGCTTGATGATCTGCTTCTCGACGTCTTCCTCTTGGCGAGCCTCTTCCTCTCCAAGCACCCAGCGTTCCGCGCTGAGCTGAGACTTCTGGCTGCCCAGGAGCTCGCGTACGCGGCCCCAACCATCGCGGGTGTAGGCGCCCTGAACCTGGAGGTCTTGCTTGTAGGTGACGAAGGGAGACACCGAGCCGTAGAAGATGTCGCTGTGCTTGATGGGCTTGATGTCGGCGTTGGCTTCGCGCACCAGCGCCTCGTACATGCGATCCAGACGGGGCGCGCGGAGCAGCGCGCTGCGAGCCCGTGTCACCGTCGGATCGTTGCGATCCCACGGCTTCACTTCGCCCCGCTTCATCAGATCCAGGTAGTAGCGCGTGTGGGGGAGCAAATGCTCCGCGTCGCCTACGGGGTCCGGTGATCGGAGCGCCTTGGCCCAGGCGTTCGCCAGAGGCCGAGCCGCCCACTCCGGATCCAGCTTCTCCGGCCAGGTCAGCATCAAGTACAGCTTCAGCAGGTCATACCGCTCGTTGTACTCCTTGCCGTTCTTGGTGGAGACGGCACCAAACGCCGAGAGCTTGGTCTCGAGATCCTTCTGCGTGGGCTCCTTGAGACCGCGCTCGATGGCGCTGATGTAGACGCCGCGCAGTGGCTCGTACAGATCGTCGCCCACGTACATGCCGAAGCGCATCCCCGAGGGCGGGCCCTTCGCTCTCCAAAAGTCGAGCTGCTTGAGTTGCGCGCGGATCGTGGTGAGGCCAGATGCCTTCTCTCCGACTGCGTCCTTGCCGCCCCAGTTCACTTTCGAGGCGTCGCTCGCGGTCCCTTCCACCGTTCGAACCAGCTCGCGATTCCTCGAGTAAGTGCAAGAACTCGGGACCAGCAGCATCATCGCCAGGAACAGCGCAGTCGCGCCCAGCGCGAAGCGGTAGAGCCACTGCCTCCGCATTTCCTTGCGGGTTCGCGCAGCGACGTCCTGGTCAGGGAACACCACGCGACGGAACAAGTCCGTGACGAAGTACGACTTCGGCTCCAGCTGCGCGTCGGTGTCGACACGCGGCGCCAAACCGAAGGCTCGAGCCAAGCCACCGAGGACTCGGTCGACGGGGTTGCCCTCCTGAGTGCCACTGGAGAAGTAGAAGCCACGGAAGATCGGCTTGTCGTCCTGGGTGTTGTCTTCGAACAGCGCCTGCAAGAAGTCGGTCAGGCTGGTGCGCAGCGCCTGGAACTCCAGGGGGAACTGGATCACCCGGTCGCGCATCTCCTTCTTCTCGCGGGCTACGCGCTTGACGGCGCGCGAGTGGATCTGAGAGAT
This sequence comes from Polyangia bacterium, assembly GCA_030433055.1. Lineage (GTDB taxonomy): Bacteria > Myxococcota_A > Polyangia > Polyangiales > Polyangiaceae > JAHBVY01. Next base: position 5,405 of record JAUILJ010000381.1, on the reverse strand, counting down.
GAGAAGCGCGAACTCTTCCTCGAACAGCTCCTCGGCCTTGCGCTGAGCAGCCAAATCCATGGGGAAAGTAGCGCCAAAGACGTGGTCTCGGTCGCTCTTCTTGAGGTCGTTGAAGAACTCGACGAAGCCTGCCACCAGGTCGACCTTGGTGAACATCACGTACACCGGGACCACCATGTCCAGGCGGTTCTGCAGCTCATCGATGCGGGCTCGCAGGGTACGAGCCATCTGCGTGGTCTGCTCCTCGGTCTGCTCCAGGATATCGCTGGCGCTCACCGCCAGAATGACGCCGTTGATCGGACGCTTCGAGCGGAACTTGCGCAGCAGGTCCAGGAAGGAGAACCACTCGGGCTGGTCATCGTCCTGGGTCGCATAGCGACCTGCGGTGTCCAGCAGGATGGCCTCGTTCGTGAACCACCAGTCGCAGTTGCGGGTACCACCGACGCCCTTGACGGCGCCGCCCGTGGCGTCCAGGAGCGGGAAGTTCAGCCCGGAGTGGCGGATCGCAGTCGTCTTACCTGCGCCAGGCGGACCGACGATCATGAACCAGGGCAAGGTGTAGAGCGCGTTCTTCCCGCGGTCCCCCAGCTTGCTCTGCTTCAGCGCCTGGATACCGCGCTCGACCTGAGCCTTGAGCTCGATGATCTCGGCGCGGCGATCTGGAGCAGACATCGCAGCTTGCTGCTCCGTCTGCTTCATGATCTCGCGCTCGAGCGCGCGTGCCGCAGCACCCGCCCTCCAGCGCCGATAGGCGAGTATCCCGACAACCGTTGAAATGACGCCGGCGGTTAAGCCGATCTGCGCCGACAACGGAATCGGTACACCCAAACTCCTTAGAAGCCACCCGCCGCCCCAGATGAGGGCGAGCAGCAGAATAGCGAAGATCCAAAGCCACATAGCGTCTCGGACGCTATTTCATTACTTTGCGCCGGTCTGGGCAAAGTTCTGCATGTTCTTTGCTGCACTATCCGCGCTGGAGCTCACAACTACGCGCAAAACGACGAATACGAGAACGGCCAATCCGATGAGCGCGATGCTCGCAGCGACGATCGGCGCCTCGCGTCGCAGATCGCACGCCTCCGGCGAGCTCGCCGTGGGGGCTCAGCTGATCGCTGCGCGGAAGGTTGCGTGAGAGTCGCGCACCGACGCGTTCGACGATCGCGCCCACGCCTTCGCCACCACGGACGGCGTACTGGCCCTGGAAACCCAGACACAGACACAGGTAGTAGATCTGCAGCACGTGGGCGCGCTGGGGCTGAGCTTCGAGCGTCTCGAGGCGTGTGAAGAAGCCTTCACCAGCCGTGTTCTCGTTGAAATAGATTAGCTGCAGCGGGCGACTCATCCATTGCTGCCGGCCGGGCCACTCCGAGCGCAGGATCTGTTCGTCGATGAAGGCGCACAACGCGTACTTCGCCTCCATGACGTCGTCGTCCGGGATACGAGAGCCGCGCGCGCGCTCCGCCATCTGATCGAAGACGCCCGAGATACGCTGACTCAGCACATCTGGAGGCGGCAAGTCACGGGCGCTCCCGAGTTGGGTCGCCAATGTGAGCGCATCGGAACAGGCCCAGTACATCTGTTCGATCACGACATCACCTCTGCGCTAGACAGCCACATCTTCAGAAAACTCCAAACCGACGACTTCGCGGGTTGGGCACGGCGCTTGACGTCGCGTCTCACCCACCCTGGAAAACCTGCTTGGGTGATCCCCGATCGCCTCAAAGAAAAGGCGATCACAGGTTTTCCGGGTCAACCGCGTAGAGGGAGAGCTCGACGGCCCGCGGCTCCAGCGGTTGATAGATCGCGATGGTTCCAGTTCCTTGGATATCGGTCCAGTATTCGGGGGTTTTGTGTACCCGGAAGAATACGACACCGGGGCGGAGTGGCAGCGCGCCGGGCGGCTGATACTCGAGTTCCAGCCGGGCGCCGTTGATGGCGGAGTTGAGGATCGAGCCGACCTGAGACCAACTCGCGATCTTGGAGAGCTTCGGCAAGCGGTCACGCAGCTGGCCCTCCGGGAGTGATCCCTTCGCGGCGAGGAAGAACTCGTAGCGCAGCAGGGACCCATCCTCGATCTTGCCGAGGTACATCCCGTCCTCGCGGCGCTGCATCGGCACCTCGACGTAGCGCTCGGCGATCACCGCATCGAGCAGGGCCAGCACGCGGGCGAACAGCTTCTCGAACGTGTCGCCAAGCTCCATGTAGTTGAACTTGGGTATTTCCGTGGGGTCAGCCTTCACCGCGAAGGTGCACAGCTGACCGATCAGCTGCGCCAGAGTGATGTAGACCTGCTCGGGGTGAGAGCGCCCCTGATCGACGTAGTGGGCGATCACGGGGATGAAGTTGTTCAGCGTGCTGAGCAGCCAGAACTTCGCGGCGTCGCTAGCCTGGAAGTCGATCGCTGCCTCCGAGCGCTGACGACGCGACGCAGCGAGGCTGCGCTGCCGGGCGGTCATGTTCTCGAGCACGTGGCGCAGACCAGTGGTCAGGAAGGGCGCTGCCCCGATCCGCAACACTGGAGGCACGTAGGTGCGCTTGGCGATGATGGCGCCGGTGTTGCTGCGCATCAGGACGGCGACCTTGATGGAGTCGAAGGACTCACGCCGTTCCTCGCCGAACAGGATGCGCACGTTGGGCCTGGCGTAGCCGAAGTTCTGCTCGTTGGAGCCGGTGTTGGCGTCGTAGACGCGTGCTGACTCCTGGGTGTAGCGAGTCAGCGCCCCGGGCTTGTCCTCGAGATCGACGTTCGCTGAGGTATCGGTTTCCTGCGGCAACGCCACGAACACGTCCAGCGCCTGCATCTGCGGGGTGAACACCTCACCGATGTCGCGCAGCGGCGCGTCGTTCGAGCGATCACCGCACGTGATGGGCGTGCCATCTGGCAGAATCGCAGAAAACTGTGAGAGCTTGAGCTGGCCTGCACCAAGTGCACGCTCGTCCAGTTGGATCTCGGTGACGCCCCAGGCATAGGAGACGGCACCGGACAAGCGACGATCCAGCAACCGCTCGTGATAACCATCGAGCTGCTGGAAGTGGTGCTGGGTGATGAACAGGCCCTCTGTCCAGACGGGCTTGCGAATGCTCACAATCTATTCTCCCTGAGTCGGGGCTCCCTCTGCAGGCGCCCCAGGCGCGCCCTCCCCACCGGAAGGCGCCTTGGCCTGGGACTTTACAGCCTGAACCCGTCCCTCAGGAACGTCCTCTGCGTGCTCGACCCCGTCTTCCACCCGAGACTCGTCGATCCATACGTAGAAATGCGGCATTGGCGGGGGGCCGCCGTCTTCGCAGTCGTCCCCCTCACACTTTTCCTGACCGCAGGCCCCCTCACTGGGAGCGGGCGGGAGGTCGAAAACCGTGTACCAGCTCCGCCCCTTTGGGTTGCGGAACAAGGCCACGGCCGCAACGTACTGGGCCGAGTCATCTCGCTCGAACTTCAGCTGAGTCCGGGTGTTGGGATAAATCGGGAGCTCCTCGCCCTTGACGAGGTCCTCGCCGAGGGTCTCCTGTTCCTTTTTCCAGACGTCGTCGAAGGAGGCGTTCTGAAGGCTGACATCGTTCTTGAGTTGGTAGACACGAAGCTGGACTGGGCGAGGCTCACCGTTCTCGGCGCGGTTCATATCCCCTGAGGAAATGATGTCGAGCGTCACTTCCTGGAACTTGCAGTCGTCAGGTTCCTTGACCGGTAACACCGTGGGGGAACAGGCAGGCGGTGAGAGCAAGAGCCCCACCAGACCGACTGTGCCAACCACGAACGCTAAGCCTCGCTTCATCCTCCGCTATCCCTTCACGCAGACGATCTCTCCGGCATCGTCGAGATCGAGCTGCATCTTGTCGAGCTCCTCACCAGCCGCGATGCTCCTGAGGATCTCGCTGGAGACCAGTGGCATCACCGTGCCTCGCAGGATGTGATCCACATTGCGGGCGCCGCTCTCCACTTCCTGGCAACGCTCGGCGATGGCGTCGATCACCCGATCGGTGATCTGCAGATCCATGCCGTGAGCCGCCTTCGCACGACTGACGATGCCGCCCATCTTCATCCGCGCGATACCCTTCAGCGCGTCGGGTCGGATAGGCACGTACGGCACTACCGTCATGCGGGCCAAGAGCGCGGGCTTGAAATGGGCGCTGAGCGTCGGCTTGATGATGGTGGTGAGCTCTTCGTAGTCCGGAAGCTCTTCATCGGGGGCCGCCGTGCTGGTGATCAGATCCGTCGCCAGGTTGCTCGTGAGGATGACGATGGTGTTCTTGAAGTCCACCACGCGCCCCTCGCCATCGCTGAGCATGCCCTTGTCGAACACCTGGTAGAACAGGTTGAGCACTTCCTTGTCGGCCTTCTCCACCTCGTCGAGCAACACCACCGAGTAGGGGCGGTGCCGCACGGCTTCGGTCAGCACACCGCCCTCACCGTAGCCAACGTAACCAGGCGGCGAGCCGATCAGGCGAGACACCGTATGTCGTTCCTGGAACTCGCTCATGTTGATGGTGACGACGAAGCGTTCTCCGCCGAACATCAGGTCTGCGAGCGTGAGTGCGGTCTCGGTCTTTCCTACACCGCTGGGGCCAACCAGCAAGAACACGCCAAGAGGCGTATTCGGCGGCTTGAGCCCGGAGCGCGCAGCCCGCACTTCACGGGCAATCGCAGCCAGCGCCATATCCTGGCCACGTACCCGCGCGCGCATGCGGTCTTCCAGGTTGACGATCGCCTCGACGTCGTCCTTGACCATCTTCCCCACGGGAATGCCGGTCCAGTCAGCGACGATGGATGCCACGGCAGACTCATCGACGTCAGCGGCGACGAGCCGGTCCTCCGCCTTGATGTCCCGGAGTTTCTCGAGCTCTGTCCGCAGGCTCGCGCGCGCTGCCTCGACGTCCACCTTCTCGGCGGACGCGTCCGCAGCCTTGTCGCTGTCCGTCTTCTTCTCCGCCTCGTCAGCCGCTGCTTCCTCGGCAGGCTCGGTGGCGCTCTGGATTTGCCCTCGGAGCTCGTCGATGCGCTCGACGATCTTGCGCTGCTCGGCCACCTTCTCCTCGAGTTCGGCCACCGTCGCCAGGAGCGCTTCCTTCTTCTCGATCGTCTCCTTGCGCAGCTCGGCCAGCGGGATCACGCCGGCCTTCTCGTCGCGATCCATGGCCTCCAGCTCACGCTCCACCGCGGCCAGCTCGGCTTGTGTATCCTCGAGGATCGCCGGAGGCGCGTTGCGCACCAGGTTCACGTAGGCAGCGCTGGTATCCAGCAGGTCGACGGCCTTGTCCGGCAGCTGACGGCCGCTGATGTAGCGACTTGATAGAGAGACGGCGGCAACGACCGCTTCATCGCGAATCACGACTCCATGAGACTCTTCGAACTTGGGAGCGACGCCGCGGAGCATGACCGTGGCGACGTCTACCGACGGCTCGCCACAGTG